>CAOKJI010000477.1 GCA_948468495.1 uncultured Dorea sp.
GAGAGGACTTTGACACTTTTTCCCGATGTACGGGAGCATTTGCGGACTTCACCCGTCACCTCGTCAAGCTTCTGTGAACTTTCCTGAAGCGTATCCACTGTACCCTTAATTGGTGTTATCACATATTTTTTGATTATCCGGATGGCAGCAAGAACTAACATAAGACATGCTGCAATAGATGCGGCCGCCATAACCAGCGAGATAATATAAACCGTCAAAAGCTTTTGCCTTGCACTAACTGTCCTTGCGTTTACTGCAGCATACAGTTCATCGGTATTGCTTGCTATGGCAGAGCCAAAATGGGCAACATCCCCATTGGCATATGCATAGGCGTCCTGGGTCTTGCTGTCCGCACTTGCGCATACAAGATAAACCAAAACATGCCTAAAAGATTCATAATTGTCCAAAAGCTGGGCATAAATTTCCTCTTCCTCTTCCGTAACGTAATTTTTATATTCTTCCAGATATGCTTCTAATGTTTTTTCTTCTTCTTTAATCTCCGCCACAACATTAATCATGGTATTATAGTCCGTTGCAACAATGTGTGACAAGGCCATCTTATGGATATTTGTGGTAGTATGTCGGATATTCTGCAGAGTTTCCAACCCTACCATATAATCATCTACAATTTTGGAAGCATTAAAATTTACGTTATTGATATTGAAAACAGACAAAACATTTGAAATCAATGCCACAACCTCCAGAAGGATGATTGGAAGTATCAGGCGTTGCTGTATAGTGAATTTTTTCTTCATGTCACATTAATGAATCCTTTCAAAAATATATCTATCTTGCAGAAATACCTTCTGCCATCTCATCTAACTGCTCCTGCAAGTTCTGTCCGGAAGGGTTTCCCGCTGCCATATTTCCTGCAAATTTTGATACCGGGTCCCAAAACTTGCCGCCTACCCGTTGAAGTTGGGAATATTCAGACTGCTCTAAAAGAGCAGCTATTGCTTCCGATTGCTTAATCTCTTCAGAATCTGCAACCGCAATATTTGATGGCCCCTGTCCGCGCATTTCAAAGCGAAGCCTCTGATTCTCTTCATTCGTAATCCATTCGGCAAGTCTGGCGCCCCATTCCGGATGTTCGGAATATGCATTTACGCCAATCAGTTTGCAACCGGAAAAGGAAGCCATCTGTATCTGGCGGTCATTGCAGCTATATGTTGGCAGCTTGGCCGCTCCGGCATTTTTTCCCCATGCCTCTCTTACTGCAACGGAATTCCACACGCCGCTGACACCGGCAATCACTGAGCCATCCTTAACCCCACTAAGGAATTCTTCGTCCGTACAACTGGCAAAACCTGGATTCCCAGCAATCCGGAGCATTGCCTGTGCCACATCGACTCCCCTGATTTCCCCATCTGCCTGATTCCATGTGCAGTAGTTCGTAATCCCATCATCATTAAGCCCAACTTGAAGCCCTGTATTTCCAAAGAAAGAATATACATACCATGCCGAAGACCAATCCATGGTAAATAATTTGCCGTTTGCAGACGCGGCTTCTAATATGCCGTCCAGCGTTTTAACCTGTTCTTCCGTAATATATTGCTTGTTATAATATAAGAAATATCCGTTATCTGCAGTCAATGGATACGCATAAAGCTGATTGTTTATTGTGGCGGCTTCCACTGTACTCGAAAGATTTTTTCTCTCAATCTCATCCGCATTCCCAATAGGCTCCACTGCCCCTGCTGCTGCCAAGGCACTTAACTGGTCATCCGCAAAGGTAAATACATCCGCGCCGTCCTCCAATCCGCCAAGCAATACGTCTTTACACTGGGATTCCCCTTGTACTTCAAATGAAATATGAAAATCTGCCTCTCCATGATATTTTGTCTGAAAACCATAAATAATCTGGTTCATCAGCTCTGTGTCCTCTTCGGACCCCCAGACAACCAGTTCAACTTTTTGTGGTCCTGTATTCTCCAATTCCGTTTTCTCTTTCAGGCCACATCCTGTAAATGCAACGGTACATAGAATACCCAGAAGCAATCCGCATATTCTTTTTTTCATAGTATACGCCATCCTTTATTCTACCATTTTTTCTATGGTTATTCTACCATTGGTTATTCTACCATTGGCATGGTGTTTTTGCAATAAGAGAGAACTGCTTTATCACGACAAACGCACGAATGTGATATCCATCATCTTATGGAGAACCTTCTTTTCCTGTCTCAAATCTGTCACTGTGCCTGCATAGTCTAAAAGTTCTTTTTTTAACCAAGTAATACGCGATGGCGCCATGGCAAAGACCCTTTGAATAGTATCATGGGAAGGAATCCCGTTTGGCAGTTCCGGATAATTACGCAAAATCTTTTCATGTTCCTTCCCGAATACTTCCATTTCTACCCAGTCGTCCGCGTTTGCTAGTGTTGCAAAAAAGGTTGACGATGGCATGAAAAAGGAGAGGCGGATTTTATCCTTTTAGCCGGATAAAATCCGTGTTATACTGTATAAGGCAGGATGAAGAAAGCTTTTGGGAGGTGGGGATAATGGAGCAGGATGTTTTATGCTTTTTTGACAAGAAGCCGGAAGCGCTGCCGATGTACGAGGCTTTCGAACAAAAAATTTTTTTAGAAATGGACGGCGTGAATGTAAAGGTACAAAAAACTCAGATTGCCTTTTCCAACAGGCATAATTTTGCTTTTGTTTCCTTCCTGCCGGTGAGGAAGGCGAAGGAGCGGCCGGAGGTTTATATTG
>CAOKJI010000478.1 GCA_948468495.1 uncultured Dorea sp.
CACCGGACGTTATCCGGCATCCTGCCCTGTGAAGCCCGGACTTTCCTCACCTGCAGCCTTTTCGGCATTCGCAGCCGCGATTACTTGTCATACTTGTATTCTCATGTTTTCACATTCTACCATATACCGTCTCTGATGGCAAGTCTATTCAGACGTCTCCTTCATCCACTATCAGATTCCCGCTATCCGCCGCCGCAGTCGCAAGGGTATCGCATCTCTCATTCTGGGGATGCCCGGCATGTCCCTTTACCCAGTGAAAGGTTACCCGGTGAGGTTCCTTCGCCCTCAGCAGACGCTTCCACAAATCTGCGTTCTTCACCGGCTCATTCTTCCCCCGCTTCCAGCCCTTTCTGACCCATCCCTCAATCCAGTGCTGGTTAAACGCATTAACCACATACTGAGAGTCTGAATATAAGTCTACGCCGCAGGGACGGTTTAACGCTTCCAGCCCCGCAATGACCGCCATCAGCTCCATCCGGTTATTGGTCGTCTTCACATACCCCTGAGAGAGTTCTTTCGTGTGCAGCTTCCCCTTTGTATCCACATACTCCAGCACCGTTCCGTATCCGCCGGGGCCGTCCGGATTCCCTCTCGCCGCCCCGTCCGTATAGATTTTTACCTGCATTCGTCTTCCTTTCCCAGCCGCACAATCCTGTCCCGATAGATTTCTGTCTCCGGCTGCTCCATCAGCTTGTCTATCACCCAGTACCTTCTCCACAGATGCATCGGGTAGACCAAATCCGTATCCGTATGTCTCATAAACCAGTCGAGTCCCCAGAAGTACGCCTCCTCAAGCCTCGGGTCCACAGGGACAAACGCCGCGTCGATGTGAAGATTCTCCAGGGGCTTTAGCGCCTCCTTAAAGCTCTTTTCCATCTCCCGGTTATAATCCAATCCTTCCTCTTCCCAATGCCACCAGTTCAAATCTCCCGCATGGTAAATATGCCTCATCCGCCCGTCAGACCCTTCCCGGACAGAAACAAAGAACGCTACGCCCTCATCCGTAGAGCGAAGCGTCTTTATTCTGATTTGCTCAAGCTCCAGTTCCGCCTCCGGTCCCACAAAGATTCGGTTCCCGGCAGCTTCTGCCTGTATATCGTCCGACAAGACGTATCTGATGTTCGGATATTCCCTTTCCCAGTCAAATATTTCGCTCTGAAAATGATCCTGGTGATTATGGCTGGAAAATACATAGAGACTTTTGTCCTTGCTGACAGAGGGAAGCAATCCCTGATAGTAATCAAACACCAGCGTACATTCCTCTAGTTCAACCATAAAACCGCTGTGCTGTATATAGGTAACTTTCATCCGTCTTAACTCCTACTCTTCCTGCTCCTGCTGGATTAAACCAACCGCATGTGTAATCTCCGGAAGGAGATACTCCAGACACTGCTTTACCGCATTGGGCTTACCCGGAAGATTCACAATCAGCACATCTCCCCTGATTCCCGCCGCGCTCCGGTTCAGCATCGCCCGTTTCGTCAGCTGCATAGTATAAGCCCGCATAGCCTCCGGGATTCCCACAACCGGTCTGTCGCAAATCTCTAAGGTTGCCTCCGGCATACAATCTCCGGCCGCGCAGCCGCTTCCCCCGGTACTCAGAATCAAATCCACTAAATGTCCGTCCGCCATCCTCTGCATCACAGTAGAAAGTACGGTCTTGTCACAGGGAAGAGGCTTCATAAATACCACCTTATGTCCCGCTCCCTCCACAATATGCTGAATTACTTTGCCGCTTTTATCTTCCTCATGTCCTCTGTAAATCGGTGTACTTGCCGTAATAATTGCAATTCTCATGATGTACCTCCAATATCTGCTCATTTGTAATAACAAAACCTTTTTATATCATAACAATTCTGAACGGTAATTGCAAGTCTATATGATGATACATACCAGACCGCCGTTGCTGTCGTTCACAATTTTCTGCATGGTATCCTGCAGTTTTGACTGGCTTTCATCATTAATCACTGACATTTTATTCCTCATTCCGTCCATCACAAGCTCCTCAATGGACTTCCCGAAAATATTGGTCTTCCAGATACCGCCTTCCTGATTTTCCGTCTCTTTAATATACGTAATCAAATCTTCCGCCTGCTGCTCATTTCCCACAATCGGCGCAATCTCTGTCTCAATATTTGCCCGAATCAAATGAATCGACGGCGCTGTAGAATGAATCTTCACTCCGTATTTGCTGCCCTGCTTAATGACTGTCGGCTCATCCAGCGTAATCTCATCCCTCGTAGGGCTGACCACGCCGTATCCCCGCATTCTTACGCTGCTAAATGCGTCTTTCACGCCTTCATACTCGGTCTTAAGCTGGGACAAATTCTTCAGCTCGGATATTAATTCATACTCTCCGGCAATCTCCGTCCCCGTAAGCTCGCTCAGCATCTCATAATAATACTTCTGCGCAACTTCAATACGGATTTTCACGCAGCCGGTATCCATCCCAATCTGCTCCACCCGCAAATCTTCGATAAACGGACTCTCCGGCTTTGCAATCCTGCCGGAAGCGTCTCCCATTTCATCTACTCCATCCAGAATTTCCCGGATATGCTCCAATAAATCTTGTTTGATTTTGTGGTCGACAGGAAGCATTTCCACCCATTTTGGTATGTAAAATTCAATTTCTGATATTGGAAATGTGGAAAGCACTCCTTCTAAGATTCTGTGAATATCCTCCTCTTTCAACTGCTCACAGTTGAC
>CAOKJI010000479.1 GCA_948468495.1 uncultured Dorea sp.
ATCAAGGCCATTGAGGCAGTGGACGAGTGCGTAGGAAAAGCAGTGGATGCAATCAAAAAAGTGAACGGGCAGATGTTCATCTGTGCAGACCATGGCAATGCAGAGCAGTTAATTGACGATGAGACCGGAGAACCATTTACCGCTCACACGACCAATCCAGTTCCCTTTATTCTGGTGAATGCAGACCCGGCTTATGGGCTGCGGGAGGGCGGGTGTCTGGCGGACATCATTCCGACCCTGATTGAGCTGATGGGAATGGAACAGCCCAAAGAGATGACAGGAACATCATTGTTAGTAAAATAGAACATGCAGCACTTCCCTTTGTACGCGTTCGGTTGCGTACAGGGGGAAGAAAGCAGAAACCGGCTCTGGATGGAGAAATCTATTCCGGAGCTTTTTCGCTTTAGAGAGGATTATTAGATGTATACCAAAATGGATAATAGCGGCGTTGAGGAACAGTGTTATGAGGAGCGGCACATTCAAAACGTGCTTGAAGCGATAAAATCAAACTTTGAGTTTTATTTTCAGCATTTTATCGAGACCGGAGCGGGGACCGGAATTACTGCCGCTGATTTTGCAAGGTTACAGAAACGAATGGGAATCAGCCTTGGCAAAAGTTTAAGCAGGAAAAGCATTCGGGAGAATTACATAGCAATTATCCGGGAGGCAATGAAAGATTTTGAACGGGATCAGGAAGATTATATGGTGATTTTTGATGAGGAGCTGCTGGAAGACTATGATGAAGACGCGGACACATTCAAATCAAAAGTGCTGAAGAACGAATGTCCTATTATCAGGAAAACGCTGGCCAACAGGAAAGCTAAGGAACTGGATAAGTACCGGGCGGCATTTGGACTTGCAGACGCCGACAGGCTGCGGGAGGTCATTTATCATCTGTGCGTGTTTGGAAATGCATATGTGGAAAATTATGATTCAGAGGTTTATGAGGATGCGCATACTTATCATGATCTTGGCATGGAACCGCTGGATACAGAAGATTATACGGTTTATGGCGTGATTGGAGGCGGGATAAAGACGCAAATGCTCTATAAGGTTCATCCGGGGCAGTTTCCGAACCGAAGCCGGAATGCTATATGGGCGTTGTGGTATTTGTCCGGGAAGGATTCCTTCGGCTGTAAGACGGATTCGGAATTCCTGATGATTGATGTTTCAAAAAGCATTGTACAGCAAAATTATTTCTATCCCTACCGGTTATTTGCCTATTATGCCTTTGAGATTTATAAAATGCTGCGGGATAAGGGGACTGAGTATGGGGTTTCGATTGATTCTGATTACAGATATGTGATAGTGGATGCATTTTTCGATTATATTGCGGCGGAACATGAGGATGAAATATCAGTGTTAAAGTCGCAGATTAGAGATGGGGGAATGGGTTTTGCTTAATATGGACGAAGACTTTCGGAGACTGTTTCCAAAGCTGAATTTCACATTAAAGGATTTTCAGAAAGAAGTGATTGAACATGTTGTCGGAGAAGCTAATACGCTCTGCATCATGCCAACAGGAGGAGGAAAGTCGGTTATTTACTGGATGGCCGCCGCTAAGATGGGCGGGATTACGTTAGTGATTTCACCCTTGACTGCTTTGATAGCGGAACAGGCCGGGAAGCTCGAAGAGCAGGGATATGATACGCTGGTTATTCATGGCAGGATTGACGCTAAGAAACAGATGAATCTTCTGTCTGATTTTGCAAATGGAAAGAGCAGCCCGGGGTTCATCTTTGCCAGTCCCGAGAAAATAGCGACGGACGGGTATTTTGAGTTCTGCTTAAAGCAGCGCAGAGAAGAGATTCGGCTTGTTGTTATTGATGAAGTACACTGTGTCAGTCAGTGGGGGATTCATTTCCGGCCTTTCTACAAACGGATTCCCGATTTTCTGAATCGTTTGTTTGGGGAAGACGCCTGGTGCCGGCTCCTAGCGCTGACCGCTACGCTCAATCCGATGGAGCTTATGGATATCTGTTCTGAATTTCGGATTGCGAAGGAGAATATCCGAAAGCAGGATATTCTGATGCGGAGTGAAATACAGCTCCATGTGATGAAATTTATCAAAGAGGATGAGAAGGAAAAGCGTTTCTGGGAGATTGTGAAACTGCATAAGGATGAGAAGATTCTTGTGTATCTGTACCGGAAAAAGGGAGACCGGGGCGTGGACGGACTCTGTCAGGAAGCTTTGTCAAGGGGGTATCAGGCGGCGCTATTTCATGGGGATATGACTGCCGGCGAGCGGATGGAGATTATTGAGCAGTACCGCAAGGGACAGGTGAAGCTTATTTTTGCTACCAACGCGTTTGGTATGGGAATTGACATTCCGGACATTCGCGTTGTGATACATTTTATGATTCCCGAATCGGCGGAACAGTACTATCAGGAAATTGGAAGGGCGGCAAGGGATGGAAACGGCGCCAACGCATATCTGCTGTATTCCAATAAGAATATTGAGGTAAAGCGGACTTATTTTATCGACCGTTCTTTTCCCTCGAAAGAAAAGCTCTCTGAAACTTATAGAAATATAGGCAAGCGGAGCGGATACCGGACTTTTCCGTATTTTGATAATGAAGATATTCAGGAATGTATGCCTTATTATATGAATTGCGGATTGATTCGTATTGTCTGCAAGGGTTTTTCCGGGTTATCAGAGTTGTATGATATTGCGGATTCTGAGATAGAAAGATTCTATCACAGT
>CAOKJI010000480.1 GCA_948468495.1 uncultured Dorea sp.
TATCCGTAGGTATTTAAAAGCTCGCCGTATATCCGGTATTTATCCTTCTTTTCCGTATCCTGCATCTGCTTTATCTGCAAATCGTACTTTTTGACGTTCCTCTCAAGAGCCGTCTGCACAATCTTCCGCAAATCCACCGATTTCTGACGGATACGGGTAACCGTGCTTTTTTCCGCATAATACTGCTCCAGCAATTGACTTATCGAGTCAAATGATATACACTCGTCCTCTTCAAATATAGAGAGCGGAACCGCAGAAAATTCCACAGGCGCGCCCTTTTCATAGATAATAACCGGAGAAAACCGCGCCTCCCGAATCTGCTCCGCCATACCCTTAAAAGCCTCGTACAATCTCCTGATTCCCTCCTCCCCCTCCGGCGCGTCGGTAAAAAATCCGGTGGATATGTCCCCGTCAATGCCTGCACGGTAACAGATTTCCTGCGCAATTACCGGCGAGATTCCCGTATAATGGCTGTAAACCGCCTTGTAGACAGGCATACTCCCCGAAGTCATACTTTCCTTAAAAGAAGAGAAATCTGATGTCAGCGGATTTTTTTTATCAATTGTCATAGGGATAAAGTAGCTTCTCCCGGGCAGAACCTCCCTGACGGAGCTGACCATGCCGGAGATATGCTTGATACTGTCGATAATCACATCCTCCTCGTCGATAAAAATAATATTGCTGTGCTTCCCCATAATCTCCACAGCCAGCCGTTTACGGCACAAATCCCCCATCTCGTTTAAATGCTCCACATGAAAATAAATCACCCGCTCAAGGCCGGGCTGGGTGACGTCCGTAATCCTGCCGTTTTGCAGATGCTTGCGCAAAAGCATGCAAAACCCCGGCGCCGTCATGGGACTGGGCTTGTTGTTTTCCGTCAGATAAATCAGCGGAAGGGACGCCCCCGCCGATATTAAAAGGCGCTTTTGCCCTCCCGCCGCCGTTTTTATGGTAAGCAGCAGCTCGTCTGTTTCGGGCTGGGCAATTTTATAGATGCGCCCGCCGATTAATGTTTCCTTCATTTCCTTAACGATTGCCGCAACTGTAATTCCGTCAAAAGCCATTTGTTGCTCCCTCCTGTGGCACTCAGACAACCGCCTCCACAATTGTCCTTTCGCCTAATCTGATAATCTTTATGCCGGTTTCCTTCTTTTTGTTGAAATTAAAACTGAGCATATATCCCTTTTCCAGACGAAAATAGTCCAGATAATTCGCAAGCTGAGCCTCGCCCCGTTTATTATATTCGCTGCCATGCCAGATTTTCAGTTCAACAACAAACCGTTCTCCCTGATAATCCACAATGATATCCGTCCGCCTTGCATCTCTTGTCCGGGCTTCGATATAGTAATTGCCAACACCGTTAATAATCGGTTTTAAGTAAAGCAGGAAGAATTTCCGCCCCTGCTCCTCAATAAACCTTTCGTCGTCTCCGCCATAAATATCCGTAAAATGTACCACAAATTTCCGAAGAACCAATTCCATATCGAGTCTGCCGCTTTGAATGAACTGATTCTTATCACGCTGCCCATACCGGAACGCTTCGCTCCTGACAGCTTCCTGCGCCGCAAACATATTCAGAAGCGCCATCTCAAAAATGCGGTTTGCCACCGCCACACATCCGTTTTCCTCTTTCAGAAATCCAAACATCACGCCAAGATTCACCGATTTTTCCATGGGACTGAAAGATATCTGCCTTCCCTGATAAATAATTTCCTCTATCATTTCCCGCAGTTCCCCATAGCTGTCCAGCTGCTTTGCCATGCTGTCAAAAAGCGGGGTATTCCTTTTCAGAAGAATCTTTACCGCTTCCACTACGCCTTCCTTTGTCCACACCCTTTCGCCACTCTCGAAGCCCTGCGTCCCGAAAATCTTTTCATCAAGATACTTGCAGACTGCCGAGACAAGGTACGGATATCCGGATGTAAACCGGTAAATTTCATCTCCCACCGCCTCCGCATTCATGCCTGTCCGCTTATCCGCTTCATACTCCTTAAGCATCAGGACAATTTGCTTTGCCGTAAAGCTCATGTCCATATCGAACTCGGCCGCAATATTCCATGGACTGTTATACTGATGCTCCGCCTCGGACCTTAATTTTAATTTCAGATTCTTAATATCATAAACTCCCGCAAGGATGACCGAGTGAAAAATCGGCTGATTTTCCCTGTCGATATAATATCTGCGCAGAATCGCCAGAAAATCAATAAATACCTGATTATTCGCCGCGCTGTCCACCTCGTCAATAATTGCAACAACCGGCTTAGGCGACTGTCTGCACAGTCCGCTTATCCTGCCAAACAATTCTCTTAAGGTAACATCTTCCCTTTTGCCTGCAAATGCCTCTATCTGCTCCGCTGTTTCTGCTTCACCCCCGGCATCCGCTTTTTTTAACGCTTTTATCAGTATATCTGCGAAAGCCCTTGAAAAAGTATTTTCATCCTTAAATTCCGCCGTCCCTATTTCCTGAAAATCCATAGCCAGAACCAGATAATCGTCTCTCAAATATTTTGCCAGCGCATGCAGTGTAGTCGTTTTGCCATACTGCCGCCCCCGGTTTATCACAAAATATTTTCCCCTGTCCACAAAAAGCCGCCTGATTTCCCTGATTCTGTCATCAATCCTCACCATATAATGCAGTTTGGGATCGCATATTCCTTCCGTATTAAAAAAACGCTCCGCTTTCATTCTGTCCCTCTCCGCCTTT
>CAOKJI010000481.1 GCA_948468495.1 uncultured Dorea sp.
CATACCATTCCTGTCAGGTCATGAAAGTAATACAAAAACAAAATGGAGGAATACATCAAAAACAGAATAAAATATCCTGCCGCAAGACAGGGATAGATGCTCATGACCAATCCGGAAAATCCAAACAGCGGAAGCAGTACAATACACAAAAGGTACACAACCACCGATATGATAAACTGGATACGGGCCAGATTCATCAGGGAGCTTCCCACCTGCCGGAACATCTGTCTCTTATCATTTTCTATATCCGCTTTTTTCGCCCCGATTACAGATTCTGAATACGCTTTATATTTCTCATGAAAATGCATCTCTATATGGGCGATAAAAATAATCGTCGCAGATATGTTGGTAAACATCGCAAGGCAGCTTGCCATATCATACGGCTGATTACAGACAAACGTATCTACTACTATCATCTTCATATCCGTATTCCAGAAAACAAAATTATGAACATACATTCCGGCTATGTATAGAAAATTAGTTACCACAAGCTGCCAGTATTTTTTGAAATAACCGAGCACTTTCCCATATTGATTGCTGTTACGCCTGAAATACCGTTTTACGAAAGAAAACTCCAGCACCGCAATCAGGAAAATACCGGTCATCAGTGCAAACAGCATACTCTCCGTAATACTCCAGTGAAAAAAATGTCTTAAAATCAGGGAGAGAAGAAAGCTCTCCAGCATCCCGATTGTAAAAAACAATGATATCTTTTCATAATCCTTACAGATGGACAAATAAATCATGGAATAAATCGCCATTGCAAGGGAAACATATCCGCAGAATCCGGTAAACACATAAAATATCTTCACACCGCCCACAAAATGCTCCCATAAACAAAAAGGAATCCCAAGGGCGCAGCTCAAAGTCAGATTCATAACCAGCCCCAGGTAATAGCAGGGCAGAATGTCCTGATACCGCTCTTCATAAATGACGTCCGACATGTATTTGGACAATACCGCATTAAACGGCGAAACCGTCATCAGTGAAAAAATAAACGTATACAGCACCGTACATGAAAATAATTCCCGGTTCAGATATCCCACCGTATTGAATCCCAACACCCAGCCCATCAGCAGAATATTCAGGATTACAACAAACATAGGCGCTACCGTTACAGCCGTACTATATGTAAATCCTACAAGGTCTGCCGCGATGCTGTTTTTCTGAAATATATGATTTAACTTTATTCCTATCCCCGCCATGATTTATTCCTCTTTCCGGACTTCTTCCTCTTCCCGCGCCAGTCCCATACTTTTCGCAAAATCCCCGTAAATTCTGCGATATGCTTCTATCATATACTTGTATTGATACTTCTTAAGAACTCTTTTGTATCCCGCTTCTCCCATCTGAAGACGCATCGTCTTGTTTCTCGCCAGCGAGACTATTGCCCGGGCGATTTCTTCTACATTCATAATATGGGTTACAATCCCTGCAGCGCCGAAATCATCGCCTTCTCCCATGAGCAGACCTCTGCAGTTCCCAACGTCCGTAGCAATCACCGGCTTGTGCGCCGCGAAGCTCTCCAATATGGTCAGCGGCTGCCCCTCGCTAATGCTGGTCAGAATTGTCATATCCATTTTCCCCAGATATTCTCTCACGTCAATCCTGCCTGTAAATTCTATATCCGGAATCCCTTCCGACTCCACAAGCTCAAAACATTCATTCGCATATTCCTGCTCTTCTTCCCATGGACCCATAATCCAAAGCTTTAGAGACGGCTCGGTCTCCCTTGCGAAGCTGAAAGCATGTATCAGCGTCTTAATATCTTTGATTGGAGCGATACGGAGTATAGCCCCCACATAGATACGGTTCTTTTCTTCCTCATTCTTTCCCGGAAGATTTTGAAAATTACTCACTGATATCCCATTCGGCGTAATCATCGTCTTCTCAAAGGGACATCCCAGCTCAAGTTCAAGCTCTCTTGCATGTTCATACAGGCTGGTAACAAGATCTGCTCTGTCATAAGCTAAGTTCGACATCTTCCTAAACTGCTCAATCCATATATCTTTGTAAATACCCTGTACCCACTTTGCTTTAATCAGTTCTTCTTCCCGCTCTCTTGTATAAATCCCATGTTCCGATATCAAAAGACGTCCCCCATGGATATGCTTTGCCATACTCCCCAGTACTCCCGCATAACCGGTAGCTGTACAGTGATACAAGTCTGCCTTGGGTATCTTCATCTTCAGCGTATGGAATAAGGGCAGATAGATTGAACGCATCATCCACAAAAAATCAGAAAAAACAATCTGGCTGTAACTTAAGTTATAGCAATCGGTAATCGCGTTCAAAAAGTCTACGGACATTAGAAGATTATCGACAGAAAGCGTTTTTTTCTGAAACAGGTCGAATAACGTCTCCCAATCCACCTTCTGATTTAAGAGAAGGCTTCTAAAAGCCCGGTATTCTCTTTTTCCCATTGATTTTTTCCGCCTGCTTTTTCTGCTCCAGTCATAATCCTCCAGATAAAGTTCATGCACTTCCGTCACATTTTCTGGCAGGTCATATACAAATTTGCCGCTCCAGGAACGATTTGCCACAATTGTCAGAATGATAAATTCCTGGTCCGGGAAAGATTGTATCAGGTGGTGCATCCAGCTGGATACGCCGCCCACCACATATGGATAGCATCCCTCTGCTATAAGACAGATTTTCATAGCAAACCCTCTTCCCTGTTTATTAATTCGTACTTATCTC
>CAOKJI010000482.1 GCA_948468495.1 uncultured Dorea sp.
TAAGGTTCAGCAGTCAGCGGGCCGGGTGATTCGTACCGAGGAGGACAGAGGCGTCATCCTATTGCTGGATGAACGGTTTTCGGAGCGGAGATACCGGAATACCTTTCCAAGAGAATGGAAAGGTATCGAACTTTGCAATATTCGTACGGTGGAGGAGAAGATTCAGAATTTCTGGAAAAGCGCTGACTCAGAGTAACTTAAGGGTTCTGGAAGTAAGGCGGTTCCAAATAGTTCTTGCAAAGAGAGATTTAATGTAATTCCGGCATATTCTGACAGGAAACTGGCTCAAAGTAATTGAGAAACTCCGCTACAGCAGGGGAAATGGGAAGTTTGTCATTATATACCAGAGCTAATTCCCGGGATGGAAGAATTTCTTTTGTATTTACGATGAATAGAGATTCGGATTGGCCTTTCAGACAGTAATCGGGAACAAAAGCAATTCCAAGTCCGATTCTGGCAAGGTCGATGAGAAGGTCATTGCTGATAAGTTCTGCTTCCGGAACCAGTTCTAAGGCATGCTGCTGGAAGATACTGTGCAGAAATTCACTGGTGGTGCTGCGCTTATCCAGCATAAGAAGCGGATATTCTGACAGTTCAGCCAGAGACAAGGGATGGTCTTTTAAATGGGCGAAGGACTGGTTGGCAATGAATACATCCCGGAACTGTTTAATGCTTCGGATGGACCACAGATGGTTTAAGTAGGCATTGGGATGATTCACGACGATAAAGTCTGCCTGTCCGTTTTTCAGGAGCTCTACACATTGAACAGAGGTTGCATTGATAACCTTAATGTGTACGCTGGGAAAAGCCTGGTGGAATCGCTCAATATAAGGAACAAGGAAGTACCGGCAGATGGTATCGCTTGCGCCGATTTGAATCTGTCCTCCGGTAGAGGCGGAGTCAAGAAGCCTGGATTCTCCCCGGCGGATTAAGCTGACGGCCGGTTCGATGTGCCGCAGGAGGATTTCCCCTTCCGCAGTGAGACGGACCTTTTTGGTACTTCGGATAAAGAGAGTCTGGGACAGCTTTCCTTCCAGCGCTTTGATGGACTGGCTGACGGCTGACTGGGAGATATAGAGCTTCTTGGAAGCTTCTGAGAAGCTTAAAGTGGTTGCTACATGATAAAAAACTTTATATAATTCATAATTGATATCCATAATATTTTCCTCGTTTTCATTCGTTTTATGGACATTATAAGGGAAAATATAAGAGATGACAATGAAATGCTTGTGAAAATGGAGAGAAGACTATGAGGACGAGGCAGAAGTTACAGTATATTACGGCAGTCATTGCGATGGCGTTTCTGATTATTGCGATGCTGCTTACCAGCTTTCAGATTGCAATTTATGGGGACCGGGATTACAGTTTTTATAGAAAAGAGTATGAGAAATATCAGGTGGCGGATACGCTGCATATGGAGATGGAAGATATTATGGATGTGACGGATAAGATGATGGCGTACTTAATCGGGGAGCGTGAGGAGCTGTCTGTAGTGACTATGGTGGATGGCAGGGAGCAGGATTTCTTTAACGGTCAGGACAGATTTCATATGGGAGAGGTGAAAGAGCTATTCTTAGGCGGATTAAGACTTCGGGGTTATCTTCTTGCGGCGGCAGTATTGATTTTGCTTCTTCTGATTGTGTGGAAAACGGATATGGGAAGAGTCTTGCCGAGGGCATATTTGATATCATTAGGAGGCTTCGGCGCTTTGACAGTGATTCTTGGAAGTTTATTTGCATCGAATTTTAATAAATATTTCACCATATTTCATGAGATATTTTTTGACAATGATTTGTGGATATTTGACCCGGCAGAGGACTATATGATTCGTATGCTGCCGGAAGGGTTCTTTTATGATTTTGTTATCCGTATTGGAAGTTTTTTTGCGGGAGGACTGATAGTTCTTGGTATATTAGCAGGAGGACTGATTGGACTTACAAAGAGAGGAAGAAAGGATTGAGGAGGACAATTGTATATGATTGATTTGAAGGACAAGAGTTATTGCCCCACGTTAGAAGAGATAGGAGAATATATTAATAATCCTGTTTTCACAGAATTTTGCTCAGAAATTAAGAATGAATATAAATGTAACGAAAAGATAGAGTTTAGTTCGTGCAGCTTGGAAAAGGGATGGAACATTAAGTTTAAAAAAGCGGGGAAAACATTATGCACGATATATCCGAGGGAATGTTATTTTACAGTTATGGTGGTTGTGGGGAGAAAAGAAAAAGAATCGGTTGAGGAAGTCTTGCCAGAGTGTACGCCGGAATTACAGAGGATATACAATCGAACCACATAAGGAAATGGGCAAAGATGGCTCATGATTGATTTAGAGGATAAAGAAGAATTATATCGTGATCTTTTGCATTTAATCCAAATTCGCAGAAAAAGTTAATATTAAAAATTAGAGCAGCTTATGAAAGAATTTAGATTAATTAATTACAGTAATGAGAAAAACCATGTTATGATAGGAATAAGATAAACCAGTCAACCAAGCAGATGGAGGAAGTTTTATGAGCAGTGTAAAACGGGTATTTGTTGAGAAGAAACCAGAGTATGCCATTCAGGCGAAGGATTTGCTGCATGAGATGAAAGGATATCTGGGAATCCGGGATGTGGAGAGCGTGCGCGTATTAATCCGGTACGATGTGGAGAACCTTTCAGACGAGACTTTTGAGAAAGCCTGCAACGGTATTTTTG
>CAOKJI010000483.1 GCA_948468495.1 uncultured Dorea sp.
AACGCACTGCTCAAAGAAGCAATAATCATCTCAATAGAATCTTCTAATATCCTAAACTCTCCTTTAAACTCTACATCTGTTGAAATATTAAAATTTCCCTGGGCAATTTCACCCAATCCCCTGGAAATTTCACTGATATAAAGACGCAGGCTTTCGGCAGCTTCACGAAAAGATTCTGTCATATCGCCAATTTCATCCGGATACATCCTTTCAATGCTAATATCCAGATTCCCTTTTGCAAGTTCTGCGGACGCATCTTTTATTTTAATAATCGGTTCTGAGAATAATTTTGCAACGAATGCAGAAAACTTCATGGAAACGATAATCGCAGCAAGAATCACAACCAGCATAATGACAAGCATAATAATAACAAGCGTCGTCATGTATTTCTTGGCAGAATTCCCCATGGAAACATTCAAGTCAATCAAACTTTCAACTGCATTTGTAAGTTCTTTTAATATCGGCTTTCCGGACGTCACTAAAAGCTCCAACGCCTCTTCATCTTTGTTCTGCACAGCAAGTTCTTCTACCTGGGCGAATACCTCTCGGTAAATCGGCAGTTTTTCATCAATAATAGCGATGAACTCCTTCTCTTTTTCTGCCGTGCAGTGCTCTCTTACCGTCATATACGCCTCGTTTGTCTGAACAGAAATCTGATCCATTTCTTCTACCAGTAACTGAAGTTCGTCCATATCATGAATCAAAACCATTTCACGAATCAGTGAAGGCTCCTTGTTTAAGTATGTACTAAATATACCAATCTCTCCCTGGGTAAATCCATTACTAACCAGCGCCTTACTATATTGTGAATTCACCAGAATGAGCGCCAGAATCCCCAATATGCCCGATATACTAGCTATTATAACAACCAACGTAAAACAATATTTCAGCTTCTGCTGAACTTTCATTCCTTTTATTCGTTTTATCATATCTTATTCATCTTCTCCTATAATAAATTTTTATTGTACTTTTAATTTTAATCCTCTTATGTCAAATAAGCAAGCCATACTTAAAAACATGCGGCTATCCGCTTTAAAATTACCCTTAGGTCTTCGTCTTTTTCGATACCTTCTGTACAATCAAACAAAGGCTCCTCTTTTTTTAGCATATGGACTGCTGTTTTTTGTTCCGGCAGCTGTACCAAAGCAAGCACTATCAGCCCTGCGTCCAAAAATCCCCGAATATGATGGGTTTTAGACGTCTGTATCGTATGAAACCCCATACGCAGTAAATAACGTTCCATATAGTTCATGCGTTCCCTGATCCTGGCTCCTTCTGTAAACAAAATCAAACCTGCCTTCTGTCCCATGGCGTCTTCCCGTTCTTCCTTTGACACTTCTCTGCCATCTTCTTTCCATGCTTCATCCGAAATCGTACGGATTACATTACCACAGGCAGCCAATCCATTTGTCCTGCTGTCGATAAGCCTAACCGAACCTAACTCCCTGTTTTCGTTTTCACATACCGCAGCAATTGGCTTGGAAAGACAAATCTCGCATCTCGCCAGGCCATTTTTTGTTAAATGCTCCGTATGTCTGCGCTCTCCGGTATTGACGTCAATTTGATAATAAATTTTAGTTACAACCGCGGGAATCTGTACAGTACCAATTCTGGCATGATAGCGCTTTCCCTGGCTCAGACGGTTCTCTGACATCCACAAAAGTTCTGCTTCTATCCGGTCTGTTGACGTTAAAACATCTTCATTTGTCAGAATATATCCTCTTCCAACATCCAGTTCTCTGTCAAGTTCGATTCCGGCTGCTTCACCTTTCTCTATGGCGTTTGTTTTTTGATTCAGACTGTATATTGCACTGACTGCGGCATGGCTTCCAGTCGGATATACAAAAACTTCATCTCCCACTTTTAAACTGCCAAAGACCACTTCTCCCTGAATCACACGTTTTGGCACAACCGCATCTTTCATCTGGCTGGATTTGCAGATTCTTTGTACCGGCATACAAAAATATTCCTCTGCTCTTTTGGTAATACTGCGTTCTTTTTTCAGCGTTTCTAATAAAGAATTTCCAGCATACCATGCCATTTTAGAAAACGGCTTTATCATATTTTCTCCGCCTTTTGCAGCAATCGGCACAATAGTATAGGTACATTCTGTATATTCTTCCATCATCTGCCGTACTTCTTTTGCAATCTGGTTAAATATTGACCGCAAAAATCATTTCACGGATTCCCATAAAATAACAAATTCTGGTATGCCTTCTCGTCTGAGGCACAATTCCTTTATTCGCCGCCAGCGTTAGAATTGCCGTATCCGACTTTGACGCGGCGAAAGCCATATGATGCGTATATTCTTCATGTCCTGGAACATCCGCCATTAAAAATTTCTGGCCTTTCCATTCAAAAACGCTATAAGACACCCGAACAGTAATCCCCTGCCTTGCTTCTTCTTTTGTAGCGCCAGCAAGCAGAGCATAATCCACACTGCCGTCTTTTCTTAAATACTCTGAATCCTTACAGATGTCCTCCTGTTCTTTCCCGCTTTTTGTATCAAAGAGAATCCTGCCAATCAAAGTCGATTTTCCATCGTCTACTCCGCCGCAGGTAATCAGCCTGCGAACCTGCTGCCCGCTCCCGAACTGTTTTTGCAGCCGGAACAATTCCATATCACGTTCAAAAGAGTAACCCCTATCCTCCTCTTCTTCTTCCCAGTTCTCTTCTCTAAATGACAAGAGCGGTTTT
>CAOKJI010000484.1 GCA_948468495.1 uncultured Dorea sp.
GAAAATCTATCATAATCTATACCTGTATTGTTACAAAAATATCGTAAATTGCCTTGATTGCATTGTTAAAATCGTGATTGCGCACGCCGATAATAATATTTAATTCGCTGGAACCCTGGTCAATCATACGCACATTTACATTGGCATGCGCCAGCGCAGAGAAGATTCTGCCGGAAGTACCTCTTGTTGACTTCATCCCCCGCCCTACAACGGCTATCAGCGCCAAATCAGACTCCATTTCTACCAAATCCGGCTCCACAGCCCGGTGGATTCCTGCCAGAACCTTCTGCTCCTTCTCTTCAAATTCGTCCTGATGTACCAGAATCGTCATCGTATCAATTCCCGAAGGCATGTGCTCAATAGAGATATTATTCTGGGCAAATACATCCAGAACCCGCATGCAGAAGCCAACCTCCGCATTCATCATCGCTTTTTCAATCGTGATGGAGGCGAAGTCCTTCTTACCGGCAATTCCGGTAATCACAAACCGGGGCTTTCTGCAGGTAGCTTCTACAATCAAGGTTCCCTTATCCTCCGGTGCGTTGGTATTGCGGATATTAATCGGGATTCCTTCTTTTCTGACAGGGAAAATAGCGTCTTCATGCAGGACGGAAGCCCCCATGTAGGATAACTCTCTGAGCGGGTCCGCAATCAGGAATCCGGATACGTCTGTCCAGTTCTCATACATATCCGCATGCACCGCCTTGGCAACAATTGAGCCGGTCACGTCCGAGCCTCCTCTGGAAAATGTCCTGATATGACCGTCCGCCGCCATACCATAGAAGCCGGGAATAACAGCCTTTTCGGTATGCGCCAGCCGCTCAGACAGAATGCTCTGAGTCTTCTCTGCATCAAAATTCCCATTTTCATCAAAGAAAATCACTTCTGCCGCGTCAATAAATTCATAGCCAAGATAATGCGCCATAATCATGCTGTTTAGGTACTCTCCTCTGGAAGCGGCATAATCTCTGCCGATTTTCTTGCTGAAATTCTCCCGGATGATTTTAAATTCCCCTTCCAGACTGAAATCCAGCTTCAGGCCGTCGATAATTTCCTGAAAACGGGCCTGAATCTCTGCAAGTTCCGCCTCGAATTTCTTCTCCTGAATGGCCAGATGGTAACAGCTATAGAGCATATCGGTAACTTTCGCATCCTTTGGGAAGCGTTTCCCCGGTGCGGAAGGGACCACGTAACGTCTCGCTTCCTCCTGACGGATAATCTTTCCTACTTTCTGAAACTGCTCTGCGCTGGCCAGAGAGCTTCCTCCGAATTTTACAACCTTTTTCATGATATAAACCTCCGTTTTCTTGTGTACGCTCCATCCAGTACTTCGGTTTCTGACTGGATGGGGCGCCAGTACAGCCTTCCGTAATTAACATTGATGCTGTACTAGCTATCTGCTCTGCGAATCACATCGCCGTATACTGCGCCCGCTGCTTTTAACAAATCTGTAGGAGCAAGACAAAGCTGCATGCCGATTTTACCGCCGCTCACATAAATCCTCTCAAACTGTCCCGCCGTTTCCTGAACCACCGTAGGAAACTTTTTCTTCATGCCGACAGCGGTGCATCCGCCCCGCACATATCCGGTCACCTGTGTCAGCTCTTTTAACGGCAGCATCTCCAAAGACTTCTCTCCCACTGCTTTTGCGGCTTTCTTAAAGTCAATCTCCTCCTCTATGGGGATGACAAATACATAGTGAGCGCCGCTTTTTCCGGTAGTAACAATGGTCTTAAATACCAGCTCGTGATTGAGGCCCAAAAGATCCGCTGTCTGGATTCCGTCGGTAAATTCATCGCATTCATAGGTCTGATACGTATAAGAAATTTTCAAACGGTCCAGAATGCGCATAGCGTTGGTTTTCACTTCTTTTTTGCTCATACATGCTTTCCTCAAATCTATTTCTTCTTCTAGTTCTCTATCATACCACTTTGCCAAAGTACTGCGCAACAAAAAAAGAACGCTGCCTCAGACAAATTTCGTCCGGTTTGCAGCGTCTTTTCTGACAAAATATACAATTTTCCACCTGTACGGATGGGGCTAACGCCGGTGCTCTGAAACAGTCCGTACAGGTGGAAAATTTTCATTTATACTGCCATCCTAGGATATCTCCCACCCCAGCGCTTCCAGCGGTAAATACTCCAATCCGCCCTCTTTGGGATTCTTTGCGTACAATTCTCTGCGATGATAATGCAGCTTCATTCCTTCTTCTTTGATA
Organism: uncultured Dorea sp.; assembly: GCA_948468495.1. Next base: position 2,219 of record CAOKJI010000484.1, read on the forward strand.
AAGCCAAGGAAGGTTTCCATCACAAGATCCGGCTTTAAGTTCGCCTCGCTTCCAGCGGCAAGTCTTAGACAGATTCCACAAGGCTCCAGATGAAAATCATAAATCATCGGTTTGATATCCACTTCCTTCTCGCTGCGCTTGGTCTTTTTCAAAGCGATAATCTCAGGCTGGGCCAGAAACTCCCTGATTCCATCTGAAAAAGCCGCAGTAAATACCGGCTGTCTGCTGTTATATTCTCTCAGCGCCGTCGCTTCCGCTTCTCTGGGAACTACCAGATATTCCGCCGCCGCAACAAGGGTCATCCCGCTGCTCTTCTTATCCTCGTTAATCTGACGGAAGCTGACCACGTCAATTCCCTCCGCCATAGTCTGATTCAGCCGGTAAAGGGCGTCCGCAGACGAAACCGGCTCCGCCAGCTCGATATCCAGGTATTCAGCCTCGCTGGTAATGCCAAGTCCCAAGGGCTGTGCA
>CAOKJI010000485.1 GCA_948468495.1 uncultured Dorea sp.
TCATTCGTCGTAGGAAATACCTTCACTTCTCCTCGTATTCCATGCGTAGAGGATATTACGCCAACCTGTAACTGCTTCTCCATTTTACTCTCCCGTTCATTCATTCTATTCCATTTCTGTAAGCTGCAATCTTCTTTTCCTTCACGCAAATGTTCCCCTCCGGAACGCCTTTATCATATTAGGAAAAGTCTTCAATATGATAAAAAGCCCCCTATATCACGCTATAAATAGCGCATGGGGACTTCTTTTATTAACCAGCGATATCAACAATCACTTTCCTATCTTCCTTCGCTGCGGCTGCCTTTACTACAGAGCGGATTGCTTTGGCAATACGCCCCTGTTTTCCGATAACTTTACCCATATCAGCCTCCGACACATGTACTTCAACTACTGTGGTACGGCCTTCCTGTCTCTCGGAAACAACCACTTCATCAGGATTATCCACCAATGCTTTCGCAATGACTTCAACTAATTCTCTCATGAATGAGCACCTCCGCCAATACTATTTTTCAATGCCGGCTGCCTTGAAGAGCTTTCCAACAACCTCTGTCGGCTGTGCACCATTGTTAAGCCATTTTTTAGCTGCCTCCTCATTAACAGAGAATCCGCTTGGATCAAGATTCGGATCATAAGTACCAATCTCCTCAATAAATCTTCCGTCTCTTGGGGATCTGGAATCAGCTACTACGATTCTATAGAAAGGAGCCTTCTTCTGTCCCATTCTTTTTAATCTGATTTTTACTGCCATCGTCATTCACCTCCGTAATATTTCACTTTTAAATAATTATTTATGTTAAAAAGGTAATCTGAATTTTCCCTTTTTACCACCTCTGTTCATGGCCTTCATCATCTTCTTCATACTGTCAAACTGTTTGACCATACGATTCACTTCACTGATATCGACGCCTGCGCCTCTGGCAATCCTATGCTTTCTTGAAGGATTCATAAGCTCTGGATTCGCTCTCTCCTTCGGCGTCATAGAATATATCATGGCTTCCATTCTTGCCATCTGCTTCTCGGCCGCTTCAGTCTGCTCATCCGTAATCTTCATATTCCTGCCGCCTAAGGCTCCTAATCCTGGAAGCATTCCCATGATACCGGAAACTCCTCCCAGATTCCTCATCTGCTTCGTACTCTCCAGAAAATCATCGTAATCAAACTGATTCTTCTTCATCTTCTGGCCAATCTGTTTCGCCTTTTCCTCGTCAATCTCGGCTTCCGCCTTCTCAATCAGAGACAGCACATCGCCCATCCCGAGAATCCTTGACGCCATACGATCCGGATGAAACTGCTCCAAATCGGAAAGCTTCTCACCCATACCCACATAGAGAATCGGCTTCCCAGTCACCGCTTTGACAGACAACGCCGCGCCGCCTCTGGTATCACCGTCCAGCTTCGTCACAATTACGCCGTCAATTCCGGCCTTCTGGTCAAATTCGGCCGCCACATTCACCGCGTCCTGACCGGTCATGGCGTCAATGACGAGAATCGTCTGATGCACCTCCACCGTTTCCTTAATCTCCTGAAGCTCAGCCATCATCTCTTCGTCAATATGGAGCCGGCCGGCCGTATCCAGAATCACAATATGATTCCCGTTCTTCTTCGCATGTTCCACAGCAGCCTTGGCAATATTCGCCGGCTTGTGGTTCTCTCCCATGGAAAAAACTTCTACTCCCTGCTTCTGCCCATTAATCTGCAGCTGCTTAATCGCCGCCGGACGATACACGTCGCAGGCAACCAGTAACGGTTTCTTCCCCTTCAGCTTAAACTTCCCGGCAAGCTTCGCCGTCGTCGTAGTCTTACCTGCACCCTGAAGACCAGCCATCAGAATAACCGTAATCGAACTGCCTGGCTGAAGCTTAATCTCGGTAGTCTCTGAACCCATAAGCTTCACAAGTTCTTCATTTACAATCTTAATGACCATCTGCCCCGGGTTCAGACCATTCATAACATCCTGTCCAACGGCCCGTTCCTGTACATTCTTAATAAAATCCTTCACAACCCTGAAACTCACATCGGCGGCAAGAAGCGCCCGCTTAATCTCCTTTAACGCTTCCTTAACATCCGCTTCTGTCAGACGGCCCTTACTTCTTAGATTTTTAAATACATTCTGAAGCTTTTCTGTTAAACTGTCAAATGCCATGCTACAACTCCTCAATTATCTCATCCGCGATTTTGCGGATATCCGCCTTCAGCTTTACAATATCTGTATCCGGCCCTGTATCCTCATTCAAAATCTCATTGATTTCCTGAAGCTTCTTCTTCACTGTGAGAAATCTCGAAACCAGATGCAATCTGTCCTCATATCCCTGCAGCGTCTTATTGCACCGCTTAATCAAATCATGTACCGCCTGTCTGCTGATACCCGCATTCCCTGCAATCTCGCCAAGGGATAAATCATCCAGCGCGAATTGCTCATAGAGCTCCTTCTGATGACTCGTAAGAAGCTCTCCATAAAAATCATAGAGCAGCGCCTGCTTTAAAATATCATCCATCGTTTCTCACCTGTGTTATCATATACTAATTCTTCTATGGTGTCAAGTATTTTTTCTTGTCGAACTATTGTTCCTATCTCGAAGAAGGCCAATTTTTCTCAAATTCATCTCACACTTTTATTTTCTCCACATATGATGTAGTGTAAATCAAAACTTTACGGAGGTCATTTCAATGAGTGATTTATCTAACT
>CAOKJI010000486.1 GCA_948468495.1 uncultured Dorea sp.
AATAGAAATATTGATAAGAAAGAGAGGAAATTCAGATGAAGATTGCAGTAACTTATGAAAATGTACATGTATTCCAGCATTTTGGACATACGGAGAAATTTAAGGTATATCATGTAGAGGATAAGAAGATTGTAGATTCTGAGATTGTAGATACCAACGGTCAGGGGCATGGCGCGCTGGCAGGATTCTTACTTGGCGGCGGAATTGACATGCTAATCTGCGGCGGAATTGGCGGCGGCGCCCGTACGGCGCTTGCAGAGGCCGGGATTGCCCTTTATCCGGGATGCTCCGGCGATGCGGACGAGAAGGTAGAGCAGTTCCTTGCGGGAACGCTGGATTACGACCCGGATACGGTGTGCAGCCACCATGGAGAACATCATCATGAGGGGCACAGCTGCGGAGGACATGAGGAAGGACATGGCTGCGGCGGACATGGATGTCATTAATTATGACTGGCGAATATCAGCACATCAGACATGGATTTGATGCGATTTATGACGGCAGTTCCCGGATCTTGATTCTGGGAACGCTGCCGTCGGTAAAGTCCAGGGAGCAGCAGTTTTATTATGGACATCCACAGAACCGGTTTTGGAAATTATTGGCGGCGCTTGTGGGAGAAAATAACGTGCCATCATCTGTTTCAGAGAAGACGGGATTTTTGTTAAAGCATGGAATCGCTATATGGGATGTGATAGCAGAGTGCGATATTATCGGTTCCAGCGACAGTTCCATTAAGAATGTGGTTCCAGCGGATTTGACGAAGATTCTGGATGCAGCGCCGATTCAGGGAATCTATGCAAACGGCGGAAAGGCTTATGAATTATATATGAAGTACAGCTATGAGAAAACTGGCCGGGAGATTATAAAGCTTCCATCCACCAGTCCGGCGAACGCAGCTTTTCAGATGGACAGACTGTTGTCCGTATGGGGAAGTAAGCTTTCGGGAATCCTTGGAAGCGGTGGGTGAACGGTTCTTGAACGTGCGCATCCCCTAGAGGGTTTATAGTAAACGGCAAATTTAATTGTCGTTACTATAAATACGTGGTAAAGTAAGGAATGTAGATTGGTTACTGTGACAAAGGGAGCGGTAACGCAGATTACTATGAGAGAAAGAATGAGAGGATAACGATTATGAAGAAAAATAATCCAAAGGCGCTGCTGCCGATTGGCGTGTTCCTGGTACTGTATCTGGGGTTGGGAATTTTGTTTGAATATGTGATGAAGATTCCCATGGGGTTTTACAACATTCCCATTGTGACTGCATTTCTGGCTGCGATTCTGACGGCCTGCTTACAGAACCGGGAATTGGAGTTTGACGATAAGCTTGCGGTGATGGCGCAGGGCATGGCGGATAAGAATATCATTACCATGCTGCTGATTTTCCTGGTCGCAGGTACGTTTGTAGGCGTGGTAGGAAGAAGCAGCGCCGAGAGCGTGGCGTATTTTATGCTGTCGCTGATTCCTACGCGGTTTGCAGTTGCCGTATTATTCGTGGTTGCCTGCTTTGTATCGACGGCGATGGGAACTTCTGTAGGAACGATTACCCTGATTACGCCGATTGCGGTAGCGGTTTCCGCCGCGTCAGGATTCAGTCTGTCGCTGTGCGTGGGCTCCGTTATGGGCGGGGCGATGTTCGGCGATAATTTGTCGTTTATCTCTGACACTACGATTGCGGCATGTAACGGGCAGGGCTGCGCCATGAAGGATAAGTTTCGGGAGAACTTCGGGATTGCTCTTCCGGCAGCGTTGGTAACGCTGGCGCTGATTCTGGCGCTTTCTATGAGCACTGAGTTAAATGGCTCTGTGTCGCAGGAGTATAATCTGGTTCAGATTATTCCTTATGTGCTGGTTCTGACTGGCGGAGTTATTGGAATCAATGTGTTTATCGTACTGCTGGTTGGTATTGTGTCAGGGTCGGCCATTATGCTGGTCGCCGGACAGATTACCCCGGTGGAGCTGATTGGCAATATGGGATCCGGGGCGTCCGGGATGTTTGAGACATGTATGGTGGCGATTCTGGTATCCGCGATGTGCGCGCTGATTCGGGAATACGGCGGCTTTGAAGCGCTGCTTTCTGCAATCCGCAAAGTGTTCAAAGGCAGGAAGGGCGGCCAGCTCGGTATGGGCCTTCTGGTCTGCGCCATGGATATTGCCACCGCGAATAATACGGTTGCCATTGTGATGGCGAATCCCATTGCTTCCGAGATGTCGGAGGAATACGGAATTACGCCCAGAAAGGCGGCGTCTATACTGGATACTTTTTCCTGTATTTCCCAGGGGGCGATCCCTTACGGCGCTCAGATGCTGGTGGCGCTGTCCGCGGCAAATGAGCTTGGATACGAGCTGTCTGCTTTCGATGTGATACCGAAGCTGTTCTATCCGGGGCTTTTGCTACTCAGTTCCTTAATCTTTATTTTCGGAATTCCGGACAGGAAGAAGGATTAGCGTATATAGATAGAATAGAACAGATTACAGAGCTATTTTCTTGCGGATTTTTTGGGGAAGTATTGTTATGGAGAAGAAAGACATGATACATATAGCAATCTGTGACGATGAGGAAAAGTTTGTAAGTCATTTGAAAGGACTGCTCAGACAGGGTGCCGCAGAGCTCAGTGAAGAGATGAAGATAACCACCTACTATGACGGTCTGGATTTGATTGAGACATACGATACCACCATCG
>CAOKJI010000487.1 GCA_948468495.1 uncultured Dorea sp.
CAGAATACATACCTGGCGGGACTGGGGACTGAAGCTGGTAAGCGTCTACATCCCTATGCCGGAGCCGAAGACGCAGCTTGTAGATATCCCCGGCGGAGACGGAAAGATAGACCTTACGGAAATCAGCGGCCGGCCTGCTTACCATGACAGGGAAGGCATAGAGCTGACCTTTGATTTGATGGATGAAAGCTATCGTGAATGGCTCTTGAGATATTCGGAGTTTGCCAGAGAAATCCATGGCAGGAAGGTAAAAATGGTTCTGGACGACGAGCCGGACCATTACTATATGGCGCGGCTAAACTTAGACAGCCAGAAGACCAATCCGGTGTTCAGCGAAGTTGTTCTGTCTGGGACTGCGGAGCCTTTCAAATACGACCTGCTGTCAACCGGGGAGCCATGGCTGTGGGACCCCTTCAACTTTCGTGCCGGGGTGATCCGATCCATCGAAGAACAGGCGATTACTGCGAACAATAAAACCATAACAATCCGGGGAGCGGGAATTGATAATCCGCCGGTGTTTATCGTTACGCAGGCCAGCAATCTAAAACTGACGCACGAAGGGAGAACCTATATCCTGAAAACAGGCCGGAACCGGTTCCCGGCCGTACGTGTCGGGGAGCAGGATGTAACGCTGACATTTTCAGGGAGCGGAAGACTGACGGTAGAGTACAGGGGGCGGTATTTGTAATGTATCAAGTATTTATTGACGGAAAGGATTTCTATTATCCGGGGGACGAAGAATATACGGTCTCTGAGCCGGTTGTGAAATTGCAGTTAAATGATTCGGGAACCTTTGAGTGCGGCGTACCGGTACTGAACCCGGAATATGACGCCATTAAAAACCGTATTTCGATGATACAGGTTTTGAAAAACGGGAAAGAACTCTTCTGCGGAGAAGTCCGGGAATCGGAAAAAGATTTTTACGGGACAAAACAGGTTTACGCAGTGGGAGAGCTTGCATTTTTATTTGATTCCATACAGCCTAAGGCGAAATACCAGAACAAGACTGGCCGGCAGCTTTTGGAAACATGGCTCAATATCCATAACAGTCAGGTGGAGGAAAAGAAACGATTCTATGTGGGGATGGTAACGGTCCATGACAGCAACGACAGCCTGTACCGGTTTACCAATCAGGAAACGACCTTAGACTGTATCAGGGAAAAGCTGTGCGAGAGATTAGGCGGCTATCTGCGGATTCGGAAAGTAGACGGGAAGCGGTATCTTGACCTTGTTACGCTGCAGGAGTACGGAAAAATCTGCGAGCAGCCGATTGAGTTTGGGGATAATCTTCTGGATTATTCGGAAAATGTATCTGCCGGCGACCTGTATACGGCCTGCATTCCCCGGGGTGCAAGGCTGGAAGAAAGTCCCATCGAAGGGTTGGAGGCTTATGTAGATATAACCTCTGTGAACGGTGGGAAGGACTATGTATACAGTAAAGACGCGGTAGCCGTCTATGGGTGGAACCGGTGTGTGGTTGACTGGGACGATGTGACCCAGCCGGCCAACCTAAAGACGAAGGCAGAGAAATGGCTGAGGGATAACCAGTATGAGACAATGATTCTGAATCTGTCGGCTGCGGATTTGTCGCTTCTGGACGCCAGTATGGAAAGCTTTGAGTTGGGAGATTCTATTCCGGTATATTCAAAACCTCATGGAATGGACCGGACTTTTCCGGTGCAGAGTCTGGAAATTCATCTGGAGAACCCGGCGGAAGACAGGCTGCAGCTTGGCAGTACCATGAAGTTAAGTTATACCGCCCAGAACAAAGGGAATTACCGATATGTGAGCCAGCAGATAGACAGTGTAAGGCAGACAACGGCGTGGATGCAGAGCGCCATTGACAATGCAACGGCCATGATGACCGGTTCAAAAGGCGGATATAAAGTATCCGAATACGACGCAAATGGACGATGGCTCAGGGATTTGTATATGAACGCTCCGAAGAAGGAAGACGCGACGCTGGTTATGCAGATTAATATGAACGGTATTGGGTTTTCCCGGAACGGATTTGACGGCCCCTATAAGAATGCCTGGACGATTGACGGCGTGCTTTTGGGGGAATTTATTAAAGCCGGTTCCATACAGGCGGAAGCTTTATCAGTGGAATATAAGGCGGCTGTGACAAAGGAAATTGGTACTGCGGTGACGTCGAAATTTCAGGTGGCGGAAAATCTGATATCAGCGGAAGTCAAGCGGGCGAAAGGGCAGGAGGCGGAACTTGCGGCGTCAATCAAACTAACATCTGACCTTGTAGAAACAAAAGTCTCGAAGGGGGAGTTTGGAAGTTACATGCAGCAGTATTATGACAAGGTGATTTATGGGTTTAACAACCATAGTAAATATGTACAGATTAATCCGGGTGAAATTGCTATTTATGACAATGGCGTATCGGACAGTAAAAAACGTTCCGCCTTTAATCATAATGGCAATCATTTTTACCGGGACGGATACTATCTTGGAAAGATTGGTACCAATCAGTATCAGCTGGATCATTCCAAAAAAGGTCTGGTATTTGATTTGGAGCCGGACGGCGCTTATATGACCTGGGCTTACAGGCATCAGAACCAGAGTGATTATACCATGATATTTACTTACGCTGCGAAAGAGTTTGGCGATCTTGGCAGAGACACGCTAAATGCGGGATGCGGACTGGATATGCACGGCCATGTAT
>CAOKJI010000488.1 GCA_948468495.1 uncultured Dorea sp.
TTATTCCATATGTACTATTTTCCCGGCTGTCCATAATATGCGTTCGCACCATGCTTCCGATAGTAATGCTTATCCTGAAGTTCCTGCGGCGCCGGTTTGATCTCCGGATTCAACTGTTCGCATCTGGCTGCCATTTTGGCAACCTCCTCAAGCACCACTGCATTATGCACCGCTTCATGGGCATCCTTCCCCCAGGTAAAGGGACCATGATTCTTACAGAGCACTGCCGGAGTTGCTGTATAGTCCAGCCCTCTGAATCTAAATTCTTCTGCAATCAGCGTCCCCGTATTCTTCTCATACGCATCCTCAATCTCTTCCTTCGTCAGATTCCGTACGCAAGGAACCTCGCCGTAGAGATAATCCGCATGGGTCGTGCCATAGCAGGGAATTCCCTTTCCTGCCTGCGCCCAGCTTGTGGCCCAGGACGAGTGGGTATGTACGATGCCGCCGATATCAGGAAACTGATTGTAGAGCACTACATGGGTCGCTGTATCAGAAGAAGGATTGTATCTTCCTTCCACCCGATTACCCGTAAGGTCTACCACCACCATATCCTCCGGCGATAGTTTGTCATAGTCCACCCCGCTGGGTTTAATCACAAACAGCCCTTTCTCTCTGTCAATCCCGCTCACATTTCCCCAGGTAAAGGTGACAAGCCGGTACTTTGGAAGCAGCATATTTGCCTCATAAACCTCTTTTTTCAACTGTTCTAACATAACTGTACATAATCCTCCTTACGATCTAACCCTAAAAGCGTGCGTGTCTGCATTTATACCAGCAGCTCCTCCGCTGCTTTTTCGATTCCCACACCCTTCACATACCGGCGGGCAAATACCTCAAAGCCCTCCTCATCTTCTGGTTTCGGCTCCATTCTGGTACCCTTATTTCCTGCGAATACTTTCTCAGACAGGTAATCTCCCAGCGTTTCTCCCTTTTCTTTATTCAGCATATAGGAAGCCAGAAGCGCCATTCCCCAGGGACCGCCTTCTCCCGCCGTCTCCATCACAGAAACCGGCGTATGGATTGCCGCCGCCAAGATACTCTGTCCCACGCCTTTGGTCTTAAATAATCCGCCATGGCCTAAGATTTCGTCAATCTCGACTTTTTCTTCTTTCAGCAGGATATCCATACCTACTTTCAGTGCGCCCAGCGCGGTAAAGAGGTGTACCCGCATAAAGTTCGCAAGATTGAAGCTGCTCTCCGGCGAGCGGACAAACAGCGGTCTCCCGTTCTCTACGCCGGTAATATTCTCCCCGGACAGGTATCCATAAGACAGAAGGCCTCCGCAGTCCGCGTCCCCTTCCAAAGCCTTGTTATACAGAACTCCGAAAAGCTGATTCATATCTACTTCCATCCCAAAGCTTTCGGCAAATTCCCGGAACAGGCCGACCCAGGCGTTTAAGTCCGAGGTACAGTTATTGGCATGAACCATACCAACCAGACTGCCGTCCGGCGTGGTTACAAGATCAATCTCCGGGTATATTTTCTTAAGCTCACGCTCCAGCACTACCATCGCAAATACAGAAGTCCCCGCAGACACATTACCCGTACGTTTCCGCACGCTGTTCGTGGCTGCCATTCCTGTTCCTGCGTCTCCTTCTGGCGCACAAACCGGCACGCCGGGCTCTAAGACGCCCGTCTCATCCAGAAGCTTCGCCCCTTCCTTCGTCAGGATTCCCGCAGCTTCTCCCGCAACAAGAATCTTCGGAAGAATTTCCTTCAACGTCCATGGAAATCCTTTGTCCTGAACCAGCGTATCGAATTTCTCTGCCATAGCCTCGTCGTAATCCTTTGTTTCCGGATTAATCGGAAACATGCCGGAAGCATCTCCCACTCCCAGTACCTTCTGGCCTGTAAGCTGCCAGTGGATATAGCCTGCAAGGGTCGTGATATATGCTATGTTTTTTACATGGTCTTCCTCATTCAAAATCGCCTGGTACAAATGGGAAATACTCCACCTCTGGGGAATGTTATATTGGAACAGCTCGGTAAGCTCCTTTGCCGCCGGACCCGTAATTCCATTTCTCCAGGTACGGAACGGAACCAGCAGGTTTTCTTCTTTGTCAAACGCCATGTAGCCATGCATCATTGCGCTGAATCCCATCGCGCCAATCTTTTTCAGCTTCGTAGCGTATTTTGTTTCCACATCTGCCGCCAGCTTCCGGTAGCTGTCCCGGAGTCCCTCCCAGATATCCTCTAAGGAATAGGTCCAAATCCCATTTTCCAGACGGTTCTCCCACTCATGGTCACCGGAAGCAATCGGGGTATGGGTATCGTCGATTAGCACAGCCTTGATTCTCGTTGAACCGAATTCCAGTCCCAGAACCGCTCTGCCGCTCTCAATGATTTCTTTCGCATTACTCATCTTATCCTTTTCCCGCCTTCCTTATTTGCCAAATGCCACACTGTTCCAGAGCAGCTCGTTCTTAAACTGACGGATGGTCGTATCCTTGTCAATATAAACTGCTTCGATTCCCATGCATGCCGCCCAGTCTCCCATCTGCTCTGCCGTCAGGTCGTAGGAGAATGCCGTATGATGCGCGCCCCCCGCCAGGATCCAGGCTTCGGCTCCTGTCTGAAGGTTTGGCTCAGGAGTCCAGAATGCGGTTGCAACCGGAAGCTTCGGCATCGGCTTCTCCACTTTCTTACAGTCAACATTATTAATAATCAGACG
>CAOKJI010000489.1 GCA_948468495.1 uncultured Dorea sp.
AGTATCCGCTGCGGGAGTTTTTAGACGCGGGGCTTAAGGTGACGGTGAATACGGATAACCGGACTGTCAGCAATACCACACTGTCAAAGGAATTGGAATTTGTGCAGAGGGTATATGGAATTACGGATGAGGAAATCATACGAATGATGCGGAATGCAGCGGATACATTATTTGTCGGCGACGGGGTGAAGAACCGACTGCTTAAGTTATATGAGATGCTGTGAGAAGAAATGTCAGAAACGCTGTTATTTTGCCGGTTTGCGTATGGGTCTTGTTGGGCAAAGCAGATAAAAATGATTCTAATAAGAAATAAATAAGAAAAGAGAGGAAGAATTGTATGAAGAAGTATAAAAGAGTGTTTGTTGTTGTATTGGATTCTCTTGGAATCGGTCATCTTCCGGACGCGGAGAAGTTCGGGGACGTGGGAGCGGATACCTTCGGAAATATTTTGAAAACGATGGGGACTCTGAACATTCCTAACCTGCAGAAGCTTGGTATGGTGAATCTTCATCCGGCCGGCAATATGAAGCCGGCGGATAAGCCGATGGCCCGTTATACGGCGCTGGGGGAGACCAGCAACGGCAAGGATACCATGACGGGGCACTGGGAGATGATGGGAATTTATACGGAAAAGCCTTTTATTACATTTACGGAAACCGGGTTTCCGAAGGAACTGATTGAAGAGCTGGAGAAACGCTGCGGGAAACGGGTAATCGGCAATAAGAGCGCAAGCGGAACGGAGATTATTGAAGAGCTTGGAGAGGAAGAGATTCAGACGGGAGCGATGATTGTCTATACTTCCGCGGACTCCGTACTGCAAATCTGCGGGAATGAGGAGACCTTTGATTTGGCTAATCTGTACCGGTGCTGCGAGATTGCAAGAGAGCTGACGATGAAAGACGAATGGCGCGTGGGAAGGATTATTGCAAGGCCCTACGTAGGGAAAAAGAAAGGCGAGTTCAAGCGTACCAGCAACCGTCATGATTATGCGTTAAAGCCCACAGGAAGAACGGTTTTGAATGCGATGAAAGATGCGGGACTGGACGTAATCGGCGTGGGTAAGATTAACGATATTTTCTGCGGGGAAGGAATTACTGAGACCAACCGGTCTAATAGCTCCGTACATGGAATGGAGCAGACTATTGATATCTGTCGGAAGGATTTTCATGGACTTTGCTTTACCAATCTGGTGGATTTCGACGCTCTGTGGGGACACAGAAGGAATCCGGAAGGATATGGAGAAGAGATTGAGAAGTTCGATAAGAATCTTGGAATACTTTTGGAGGAATTGCGGGAAGATGATTTGTTGATTCTGACGGCAGACCATGGAAATGATCCCACTTATACGGGAACCGACCATACCAGAGAGTATGTGCCGTTTCTGGCGTATTCCAAGGCGATGAAAGACGGCGGGAAGATACCGGAGCAGGATACCTTTGCCGTAATTGGGGCGACGATTGCGGAGAATTTTGGAATTGAGATGCCGGAACATACCATTGGGCATTCCATTTTAGAGGAATTAGTATAATCAGGGTGTTATAGAGGGGGTGAGCATCGGTTTCGCCTCCATTAGAAACGTCTCTGAAATGCCTTGCTTCCTGTGGAGAAGGTTTCCGGGACAAGTAAATGATGTGCAGAGGTTCGGACTGTGCGCTGTAAAAATCTACGTTGAATTTTACAGCGTTTTGTGTATAATATAAGCAGAAGAAACAATATGGTATCAAGAAGGGGGCGGAAAGACTATGTCAAATATTTTACCAGTATCTGATTTGAGAAATTATAATGAAGTTCTGAAAAACTGCCGCAAAGGAGAACCAATCTATTTGACCAAGAATGGCAGAGGGCGGTTCGTGGTTATGGATATTGAAGATTATGATCGGGATCGAGCAGAAAGGAAGCTTTTGATGAAGCTGTGGGAAGCCGAAGAAGCAGTAAAGGATGGCGAAGGCTGGCTTGAACTGGATGAATTGAAAAAACTTGTGGGGGAATAAAATGTTAAAACTGCGAATTAATCCGATTGTCGCAGAGGATTTGAAGGATATCCGAGATTTCATTGCGGAAGAAAATGAAGAATATGCTGCAAAAACGATGAAGGAAATTTATCAAAGATTCGAGAATCTTCAGATGTTTCCTGGATTGGGGACAGATCTATCCAAACGTGTTAGCTTTCGGACAGATTATAGACATGCGACGTGGGAAAATTATGTGATTATCTACAAAGCAAGCAATGAGTATGTAGAGATTTATCGCGTCATCAATCGATATCAGGATATTACGAGAATTTTTGATTAGAATGCGATTATCGACGGAGGACGGGAATACAGAGCTCTGATATAGAATGCAGTTCAGGAATAAGAAACAGGAGGAAATCAGTAATGTTATTTGTACATTATCCCAAATGCACGACTTGTAAGAAGGCGGAGAAGTGGCTGAAAGACCATGAGCTTACGTACAAGTCAAGAAATATTAAAGAAGAGAATCCAACGGAGGAAGAACTGACGGAATGGATTAAGCGGAGCGGTCTTCCGGTAAAACGTTTTTTTAATACCAGCGGAATGCTGTATCGTGAGATGGGGCTTAAAGATAAGCTGCCGGAGATGTCAGAGGCGGAGCAGATTGCTTTGCTGGCAACGGACGGAATGCTGGTAAAGAGACCGCTTCTGGTA
>CAOKJI010000490.1 GCA_948468495.1 uncultured Dorea sp.
AACGCCTGCAAGGGGCGCGTGAAAGGCGGCGGATAATCCTGCGCTGGCGCCGCAGGTTAAGAGGAAACGCTCTTCCGTTTTCCCCCGGTCAAGTATTTTGGAAATTCCTTTTCCCGCCATAGCCCCAAGCTGGATGGACGGACCTTCTCTTCCCAGAGACATCCCTCCGAGAATGCATAGGAATCCCCCGGCAAATTTGGCGGGAAGCACCTTCCACCAGACCGGGTCAAGCTGACCGGTCATCTCGCCCTCAAGCTGGGGAATCCCGCTTCCGGAGATTAAAGGTTCCCATGTTAGCAGTCTGCCCACTATCATAGCCAGAAGTATCAGAATAACGAACCATCCGGCTATAAGAAATGGGGAGCTCTTTACAAAATTCAGAATCTGATGAAGCCACGTTCCTGCATATTCCAGCAAAATCCGATAGAGCAGAACCACAAGTCCGCCTGCAGTTCCGACCAGAATCCCTTCTCCAATTAGTATGATTTGTAATTTTTCTGCACGTTTCAGTGTGTTTTCTGTATTGTTTTTCATGATATAATCCCACTGCTGATAGAAGAACGATTGTTAGTTACAAGACAATTATACATGAAGGAGTTTTATAAGTCGAATAATTTCTTACAAATGATATCTATTGTTATAAAATAATATAGTTATTTTTCCTATTGCGCTTGTTTTTTCGACATTTTTCGAGTATCGTATTAATATACCCACAAAAGTGCAGGAGAGGGAAAATATGGAGGATTATTCTGAGAGAAAGCCAAAAAAGAACGGAATCAAGGCGCATAAAGCAGCCCAGGAAAGAAAAGGGGACTGGTGGGGGAAATCAACGGCGCATAGAGAAAAAAGGCCGCAAAGAGAACATCCGATTCAGTCTGAAGAGAGCATTCGTGAGAGACATACTGACAGGGTCACGAGAAGGTCGGGGGAGGAGATTCCAGATAGAGACTTGCGGGGAGAGTCGGAGAGAGATACAAGACGAAAGCAGGAAATTGCAAGGCGCAAGAGACATCAGCAGAGACAGATTCAGAAGATGATAAAGATTGGAATTCTGGCGCTGGCGCTGATATTGGCAGTTCTGTTAGTCAGGTCTGTTGTAAAGGGAATTTCTAAAAAGGCGAAAGAGGCAAAAGCAAAGGCGGAAGCTCTGGAATTGGAGAAAAAGAAGCCCAAAATCGAAGAAGCAACAGCCGTAATTACGACTGCCGGAGATATCATTATGCATAAGCCGTTTCTGGAGTCATCGGTGTATTATAACGGGGAGAGTTACAATTATAACGCTATTTTCACTTATATGAAAGAAATTTATGAAGCTGCGGATTTTGCGGCTGTGACGACGGAGTATGCTCTGACAGACGGGAATTACAGCGGTTATCCTAATTTTTGTGCGCCGGATGCGATTGCGGATGCACTGGCGGCCAATGGGGTGGATATGTGTATGCTTGCCAATAACCATATCTATGATAATGGGGATGAAGGCTTACAGCGGACCATGGATGTACTGACGGAGAAGGGACTTTTATACACCGGAGTCCGAAAAGATGAAAAGGATAAGAATTATATAGTTCAGAATATCAATGGAATAAAAGTCGGCTTTTTCAATTATGTATATGAAACCGAAGTGATAGACGGCGGCAAGACAATTAACGGAATTGCCCTCACCAAAGAGAGCGAGGAGTTGATTAATTCTTTTCAGGAGGAAGACCCGCAGTCTCTGTATGACGACGTAGAGAAGATACTGGCAGCGATGAAGGAAGAGGGTGTGGAGTATACCATTGCCTATATGCATTGGGGTGTGGAATATCAGACGAAGGAAAATTCCTATCAGGACGAGATTGCCCAAAAACTATGCGATATGGGAATTGACGCGCTGATTGCCAGTCATCCGCATGTGATAGAACCGGTGGATTTGCTGGAGAGCGGCGACGGTAAGCACAAGATGGTATGTGCTTATGCGATTGGCAATCATTTGTCTAACCAGCGTACAGAATATATGGACGGCCTTACGAACGGATACTCGGAAGACGGAATGGTGGTAACTCTGACGATTCACCGGGATACCACCGGCAGGATTACATTGGAGAAGGCGGATTTTACGCCGACCTGGGTCTATCACGCCCAGGATTCGGATGATGAGTATTTTATCCTGCCGCTGGGACATCCGGAAGAAGTTAAGGAAGCGGCAGGACTTGGCAATATTACAGAAGATGTGGACAAGTCCATCGAGAGAACCAACGGAATTGTGGGAGACGGCGTAAAGAAGGTGCAGGATGCGCTTCCGCTTGAGCAGTAACGCCTGGAAGATTATGCTAGAACGTGTTTTAATATTTGGCATATCAGTTTATGCACAAATTCGGCAGTCTGATGCTCCTTGTCATGCGCTGAATTAAATTCTACGATATCATAAGATACAACAGGAAGTCTTTCCATCAGCTCATCCATGAGCCGGAAGGCTTCCTGTTCTTTTAGTCCTTCCGGTACCGGGACTGATACGCCGGGAAAATACGCCGGGTTCATAACGTCCACGTCGAAACTTATGTGAATATGTTCCAGATGCGATAAATACCGGATACAATCGTTCAGACAGTATTCGATACCAAGCCGCTCCATTTCTTCATAGGTATAATATTTGATTTGCAGTTCTTTCAAAAATTCTGCTTCC
>CAOKJI010000491.1 GCA_948468495.1 uncultured Dorea sp.
GCGGGCTGGATAAAGAAGATACGTTGTCCTTTAATCTTGGGACGGGAGCGCAGGTGAGTAAGCTGACAGCGAAACCGAATTGTCGTAAAGGATATCAGATTCGTCCATATTTTCAAGAGAAATATTTAAAAACAGTTCCGCATATTCCATCTGGAAGGGCATTAAATGTGTATTTTCGTTTTGTAAAGGATTTATTAGAGAAATTTCAAGTGGAATTTTCGGATAAGGATATCTGGGATATGTTTACAGAGCAGATTTCTCTTGAGATTGACAGTGATTTGACGTGTGATTTGAGTTTTTTTGATAACGCGGTTACCGGATCTGAAAAAGGCTCTATTGAGAATATCGGAGAGTTTGACTTGACTATTAAAAATATAATGACAGCAGTTGTGAATACCATGGTGAAAAATTTTGTTGTCTGCGCGGAAAGGATTGAAGGAAAAGCAGAGGATATAAAGCACATCATTTTTTCAGGCGGGATAGCGCGTAAATTTGAGGTTCTCAGAGAACAGATTATAAGATATTATCCGTATGCTGAAAAGGTAGATATTGCAGAAAATGAAACACTAATTGGACTGTACCAGTATGGTAAGATGTTGTCGGAAAGGAATCGCCATGAAAAAGAATGTTAAATTGTTGGATTGTACATTGAGAGATGGAGCCTATATTGTTAATTCAAACTTTGGAGAGAACGCGATTAGAGGAATTATAAAGAAGCTTCAGGATGCAAATGTTGAGATTATCGAATGCGGATGGCTGAAAGACAGTCCGCATGTAAAAGGCAGCTCGTTTTATCATGTACCGCAGGATCTGAAGCAGTATTTGATTGAGAAGTGCAATCATGCAATTTATACAGTAATGATAGACTGGAACCGATATGATGTAGAGCATCTTCCGGAGAACGATGGATTGTCGGTGGATGCAATCCGTGTTGTGTTTCCACATGGAAAACATAAAGAAGGGATTAAAGTTGGGGAGGCAATTAGAAAAAAAGGATATCAAGTCTTTTTTCAGGCAGCAAATACCTTGGCATATAATGATGAGGAGCTCAAAGAACTGGCTCAGGATATGAATGATGCAAAACCTGGCGCCCTGTCTCTGGTAGATACGTTCGGGGCTATGTATGAAGAAGATTTGAATCGAATTGCCAATATTTTGAACCGAGAGTTAGCGCCGGAAATAAAATTAGGGTTTCACTCGCATAATAATCAGCAGCTTTCTTTTGCATTATCGATGAATTTTATAAAGATGTTCAGAGAAAGCAAAAGAGAAATCATTGTAGATGCCAGTTTGAATGGAATGGGAAGAGGAGCGGGCAATACGCCCACAGAGTTAATTGTAAATTTTTTAAATCAGAATAATTATAATTATGAAATGGATTCCATTATGGATGCAATAGATATTTATATGGAATTTTTTAAAGAGAATTATGAGTGGGGGTATTCAACGCCTTATTTTATAGCAGGAATGTATTGCTGTCATGTAAATAATATTGCATATTTGTTGAAAAACCATCGGACAAGCTCGAGGGATATGCGGAATATCATAGAATCATTATCGCAGGATGACAGGAAAAAGTATGATTATGATTTGTTGGAAGAGAAGTATATTGAAAACCAGGGCAGGCTTGTGGATGATGAAGCTACAGTAAAAGAGCTAAAGAAAGTATTTAAAAATAAAAGGCTTCTGTTAATTGCGCCTGGGAAAAGCGCTGTTCAGGAGAAGAAGAAGATTGAGGATTATATACAAAGAAACAAACCAGTGGTAATAGCAGTGAATGCGTTATTGCAGGGATATACATATGACTATATGTTTATTGCAAATCGGGCGCGATATGATTACGCAAAAGAAGCATACTCAGAACAGTTTGGAAATACAAAAAAAATATTATTATCTAATATAAAGGTACATCCGGAAGCAGATGAGTATATTGTGAATTTTAACCGGGCAATTAAAAGAGGGTGGGAGCATTTTGATAATGCTGTAATTTGTTGTCTTCGTCTATTAGATAAGATGCAGGTGGAACATGTTGTGATTGCGGGGTTTGATGGTTTTAAAACAAAATATAACGAAAGCTATGCCGATCCTACATTGCCTACCCTTAATCCAGATAACCGTTGGAATGAGTTGAATGAGGAAATAAGGGATATGTTTCACGATGTAAAAAGAACGGCAAAGTCCATGCATTCTATACAATTTTTGACAGAGAGCTTTTTTGAAAAAGATAAGGAATAAGAAATGAAAAGAGCAATAATCACAGGGGCGACGGGAGCAATTGGTACTGCACTGATAAAGGAACTGGTTGACAAGGGTGTAGAAATTCTTGTTTTTACAAGAGAGCATTCTAAAAGAAATCAGAACATACCTGTTCATCCATTAGTACAGATTAAGTTCTGTGCGTTGGAGGATTTGGAAAAGATCCGGAATGATATGGGGAAGGATTATGAAGTATTCTATCATCTGGCCTGGAGCGGGGCATCAGGATCAGGAAGAGACGATATGTACAGGCAGAATCTTAATGTAAAGTATGCGCTTGATGCAGTAGGGGCGGCGAAAAGATTTGGATGCAGTACATTTATTGGGATTGGTTCGCAGGCTGAGTATGGACGTACGAAAAGTCCTCTTACACCAGAAACACCTGTATTTCCGGAAATGGGA
>CAOKJI010000492.1 GCA_948468495.1 uncultured Dorea sp.
TTCTAAGAAAGAGGAAGAGAAAAAAGAGCCGGTAGTAAAAGAAGAGAAACAGGAAAAAGAACCGGAACCAGAACCGGAAGAGGTACTTCCGGCAAATCAGAATCTGCTTACCGGCGTACCGGATCTCACAGAGGGGGCAATCGGGAAACGTCCGGTAGCGGTTATGGTCAATAATGTTATGGATGCTATGCCGCAGTATGGCGTGGAGAAGGCAGATATCATTTTTGAAATTCCGGTTGAGGGAGATCATACAAGATTCATGGCGCTTTATGCGGATTATACAACAATTCCGCAGGTGTGCGCGGTACGAAGCTGCCGTTATTATTTCCCGGCGCTGGCATTGGGATTTGATGCATTCTATGTGAACTGGGGAATTGATGATTCTATCGCGGATTATTTACAGGCGTTGAATCTTGATCAGTACGATGGAATCGCCGGACAGGGCGGATTTTTCGGACGCGATCAGGAACGGCAGAATGCAGGTTACGCGTTAGAGCACACTGGATATTTTGACGGTACCAAGTTTGCGGGCGTGGTACAGGGAGATGGGAGACGTGTAGATTTAGCAGAGGATAAAAAGGGACCTGCATTTTTGTTTAATAAACTTGATGAGCAGGTGAAACCAAAAGGAACGGATTGCACTCGCGTGGATATTGATTTTGGCGCGCAGTCTGCCGCGCTTGTCTATGACGAAGCAAGTAAGACTTATAAGAAAGAGAATTGCGGACAGGCCCAGATTGATGGAAAGACCGGGAATCAACTGGCATTTACCAATGTATTCGTGCTGGAGACTTCAATTTCTGTAAGAGATGAGATAGGTCATA
Source organism: uncultured Dorea sp. (assembly GCA_948468495.1). The sequence continues at coordinate 825 of CAOKJI010000492.1, forward strand.
AAGAAATTGACTGGGATGGCGGTGAAAATTCTGTGGGATACTATATTTCTAACGGCGCCGCACAGAAGATTCATTGGTCGAAGGAACCGAATAATGAGTGGTCAAGGCTGAAGTTCTATGATGAGAGTGGGAATGAGATTAAGATTAACCGGGGTAAGAGTTACATTGCATTAAATTATCCAAATCAGACAAAAATGCAGTAATGCAGAGAAATAAAGGGGGCGGAACAAAAGAGATTGTTCCGTCCCTATTTGCTGCTTGGGAAAGAGCGCCTTACTGTAATATAAGCGGTGTGTAGTTTTACGCCTGGTATAAAAGATGCCCAGGTGAAATTATTGGAGGAGGTAAGTGCGTCGCTGCGTAGCAGTTCTGGAAATTCAAGGTTAAGATTTTAGCATATTCATAGTTTCAAAAAACCCCGGATAAGATACATCCACGCACCGGCTCTCTTCTATAAAAGTATTTCCGCTCGCCGCAAGTCCAGCTACGGCGAATGCCATGGCAATCCGGTGGTCCTGATGGCTGTGAATATGCGCGCCCTTCAGCTCTCCTGTGCCCCGGATAATCATGCCGTCTCTGGTTGGCGTGACGTCGCATCCCATAGCTTTTAGATTTTCTGTTATGGTGTCTATGCGGTTGGTTTCCTTTACCTTTAGTTCCGCGGCGTCTTTGATGATTGTGGTTCCGTCGGCAAATGCGGCCATGACGGCGATGACGGGTATCTCGTCAATCAGCGTTGGAATGAGGCTTCCCTCTATGACTGCCGCTTTTAGAGAAGAGTGCTTAACCAAAATATCCGCGGTAGGTTCGCCCCCGGCGGAAGTTTTGTTCAGATAGGTAAGATTAGCGCCCATTTGTTCGCAGACTGTCAGGGTACCGGCCCGGGTCGGATTGATTCCGACATTTTTAATCAGAAGCTCTGAGCCGGGAACTAATAATCCTGCCGCGATGAAGTACGCGGCGGAGGAGATATCGCCTGGAACGGCGATTTTCTGTCCGTACAATTCTTCGCAGGGTGAGATAGAAGCGGTAGCCTGACCGTCCTTTTCCATCTTTGAAGAAACGCTTGCACCAAAATCATTTAACATTAGTTCTGTATGGTTGCGGGATAATACTGGCTCTGTGACGGATGTGATATCGTCGGCATAGAGTCCGGCGAGAAGAACGGCGGATTTGACCTGTGCAGACGCCACTTTGGACATATGGTGGATACCATGCAGGGAACCGGGGTGAATCTGAAGGGGGGCGCAGTCATTCTTATTGATGCTGCTAATGTGCGCTCCCATAGAATTTAGCGGTTCTATAATACGTGCCATCGGTCTGGAATTTAAGGATTCGTCCCCGGAAAGGATGGTGGAAAATGATTGTCCGGCAAGAATGCCGGAAATAAGCCGGGTGGTAGTGCCGCTGTTGCCAGTATCTAAGGCGGCGGCCGGCTCTTTTAGACCGTGAAGCCCGTTTCCGCGTACCAGAATCCGCTCTGGCGTATTCGTGATATCAATTCCCAGATTTTTAAAACACCGTATGGTTGCCAGACAGTCGGCTCCCTGCAGGAAATTAGTAATTTCGGTCATTCCTTTGGCGATGGAACCGAACATAACGGCCCGGTGTGAGATGGACTTATCTCCGGGAATAGTAACTTCTCCGCGCAATTTTCTGGCAGATGTGATTTCCATAGTGAATACCTCTTTTCTTTTCTGAATATTCTTGAAATATCTCCGGATTTTTATTTCCTCGGGCGAGGGGCTAGAGCGTGTCCCCCCAATTCATTCCAGCAATATGCAGCCCCACTTTACCCCAGATTTTACGCTGAATTTGGTTAATGTAGCCCA
>CAOKJI010000493.1 GCA_948468495.1 uncultured Dorea sp.
ACCATGTACCGGGAACTTTACGGGAAACGCTGGAATTGCTTGAAAGATATGGGGCGGCGTGCAAGGTGATTGCCGGAGGTACAGATTTAATTCCGAAGATGAAAGCGGGAATCGCGAAGTTTGAGCATTTGATTAGCTTAAAGAATGTAGAAGAGTTAAAGCACCTGTCATTTGAGCCGGAAAAAGGAATCCATATCGGCGCGAATGTGGATCATCGCACTACCGAGCAGGATGAGGCGGTGCGGCAATATTATCCGGCGCTCTTTCAGGGAATGCACAGCATGGCTAATACGCAGATTCGCAACCGGGGAACCGTTGCCGGCAATATCTGCAACGCAGTTCCAAGCGCGGATACGGCGCCTGCGCTTCTGGCGTATGAAGCGGAAGTTGTCATAATGAGCGAGGCGGGGAAGAGGGTTGTTCCCATTGGGGAATTTTTTACCGGAGTCTGCCGTACGGTGCTGAAGCCAGAAGAGCTTGTAACGGAAATTTTCATTCCCCTGCCGGACAGGGAGGCGTACAGCATTTATACTAAATATGCAATCCGCAAGGCTCTGGATTTGGCGATGATTGGGGTGGCAGTGAATGTGACGTTGGATGCGGACAAGGTGGTGCGTGATGCAAAGATTGGGCTGGGAGCAGTTGCGATTACACCGAAACGGGCGCCGAAGGCAGAGGCGCTGCTTCTGGGCCAGAAGCTTACGGAAGAATTAATCGGTCAGGCTTCGGAGACGGCAAGCAGGGAAGACTGCGCGCCAATATCCGATATCCGGGCAACGGCCGATTACCGGCGCAGGATGGTATACGTACATGTGCGGGATGCTCTTAGAAAGGCGGTGAATGCATCATGAAACAAGTAATTCGGTTAAATGTCAATGAGATTACATATGAAATTGCAGTGGAACCCAATGCGGTACTTGCGGATGTGCTGCGGGAGGAGCTGCATCTTACAGGCGTGAAAAAGGGATGCGACGACGGGGACTGCGGAGCCTGCAGCGTCTTGTGCGACGGAAAGGTAATTCCCTCCTGTACCACCCTTGCATGCGAGGTGGAAGGAACGAAGATTATTACCATTGAAGGCGTGAAACAGGGAAATAAGCTGCATCCGGTTCAGCAGGCATTTATCGACTGTTTTGCAGTGCAGTGCGGATTCTGTACGCCGGGAATGATTCTGGCGATTATTGCGCTGCTGGATGAGAATCCGGACCCTACGGAGGAAGAGATGCGGGATTACCTGCGGGGAAATATTTGCAGATGCACCGGATATACGAAGATTATTGATGCAGTCCACGAGGCGAAGGAATTACTGAAGCAGAGGAGGGAGGCGTAAGGATGAGCGATTACAGGTATATTGGAAAGAGTCCTTTTCGGAAGGATGCGCTGGATAAGGTAACGGGCGCTGCGAAATATTCCGGAGATTTCTATGCAGAGGGAATGGTATACGGCAGGATTGTCACCTCCCCTTATGCCCATGCAAGAATCTTAAGGATTGACGACAGCGAAGCGAAGAAGATTCCCGGTTATGTGGGAATGGTTACCGGTGCGGACGCGCCGGAGATTCGCTATGGAGGATATATCCGGGACAGGCACATTATCTGCAAGGAAATTGTCCGTTATGTGGGAGATTATGTGGCGGTAGTCTGCGGAACCAGCGAGGATATTGCGAGCAAAGCGGCGGCCGTTTTGAAGGTTGAGTATGAGGAACTGCCGGCGGTGCTGGATTATAACGAGGCATTTCAGAGTGATACGCCGGTTATGGTGCACGAGGATTTATTTCATTACGTGGGAACCGGTTTTCAGGACAGAGATATTGAGGAATTTGGTTTAAGCAAGACGCGCCCCAACCAGTTTACTACGATTCATCATGAGTATGGGAATGTGGACGAAGGCTTTGAGAAAGCGGATTTGGTGCTGGAGAATACTTATACGTTTCCGCTGGCAAGTCACTGTACCATGGAAACCCATCAGGCGGTGGCGGTTCCGGGGCCGGACGGCAGTCTGACGGTATATGCCAGCGCCCAGGCGGGTATGCAGGAAAAGTATGACCTTGCGGCGGCTCTTGAGCTGGAGCCCTCGAAAATCCATTTTCATATCCCTTATGTGGGAGGGGGATTTGGAGCAAAGACCGGTTCTACCATTTATTATGTGGCGGCCCTTGCGGCGCTGACCCTGCAGAAACCGGTGCGGATTGCGGAGAACCGTCAGGAATGCTTTGAATCGGGGGAACCCCGCTGTTCCGGAAGTATGTATATCAAAGACGGCTATGCAAAGGACGGGAAACTGATTGCCCGTTATCTGGATGCAAGAATTAACGGCGGCGCCTATTCGACCCATGCGCTGACGCTGGTGCTCTGTCTGACTATGGGGCCTCTGGGAAGCTATCGGGCGGAGAATTTGAGAATGGACGCCTACGGTATCTTTACCAACACGCCGCCCACAGGTCCTTACCGGGCCCTTGGAGGAGAACTGACCATGTTCGCCATGGAGCGGAATATGCAGGAGGCGGCAAAGAAGCTGGGAATCAGTCAGGCCCAGATTCGTCTTATAAATGCGCTGGAGGACGGCATGGAAGATTCCGACGGAAGACCGGTGAAGCATAACAGCTCCAAGGCCTGCCTGCAGGAAATCCTTAAGAAATTCGACATTAGTAAG
>CAOKJI010000494.1 GCA_948468495.1 uncultured Dorea sp.
ACTGGATACTTTTTCCTGTATTTCTCAGGGGGCGATTCCCTACGGCGCTCAGATGCTGGTGGCGCTGTCCGCGGCAAATGAGCTGGGATACGAGCTGTCGGCCTTTGATGTAATTCCGAAGCTGTTCTATCCGGGGCTTTTGTTAGTCAGCTCTCTGATATTTATCTTTGTAATTCCAGACAGGAAAAGCCAGCGTTAAAATGGGTTGTGACGGAGAAGGATGACATGATACATATTGCAATCTGTGATGATGAGGAAAAGTTTGTAAGCCATCTGACAGAACTGATCAGGCAGTATGCCGCAGAGAATAGTGAGGAGATAAAGATAACCGCATACTATGACGGCTTGGCTCTGATTGAGAAATACGACACTTCCATCGACCTGATCTTCCTGGATATCCAGATGAAGCTGGTAGACGGGCTGCATGCGGCTGAGTGTATCCGCAGACTAGACGGGGACGTGGGGATTATCTTCCTCACGACCTTGGTTCAGTATGGACTGGAGGGCTATAAATATCAGGCTATCGACTATATTATCAAACCAATCAAATATGTACGGCTGAAATCAGAACTGGACCGGTTTCTGGCGGGACGCCGTCTGGAGAAGAACCCATCCATATGTATTAGTAATGATTCGGGCAAATATAAGGTGTTGCTGCATACGCTGCGCTATATTGAGACCTTTAACCGGAATCTGATGGTCCATGCAGAGCAGGAAAATATTATCTGCTATAAAAGCATGAAGGAGATGGAAAAGGAGCTTTCCACATATCATTTCGTCCGGTGTCATAGCAGTTACCTGGTGAATCTCGCTTACGTGAAGGGCGTAAAGAAGCTGGAAATCACGTTGATTACCGGAGAAACGCTGCCAATCAGCCAGCCGAAACGCAAGGTATTCATGGAGCGGCTGACCGAATACTGGGGGGATATGTTATGATAAATTTTCTGGACGCCATTTCTTATATCCTGCAGTCAGGATATGTTCTGGTGTTTTTCCTGCTACTCCACTCCTTTTTATCATTGCGGCAAAATATTTTATTGCGGATACTGGCGCTCTTTGCGGGAGCGCCTATTTTTGTCGTAATCGTGTATTCTAACGACCTGCCGAATCTCCTGTTTCCGATGGTCGGCTTTCTTCTTTATACGGCGGTATTTTTCCGGGGACGTTTTATTGAGAAGCTGACGGCGGTGCTGGTATTTTATCCGGCGATGATTGCCGTCAATTATCTGATGACTGATATTGGCAGCAGGCTGTATTTTTGGATAACAGACGCTCCGGATGAGGGACGGACCAGAGAAATGTATTTGACAGAGGCGCTGCTTATTATGATTTTCATGCTGGTAAGACTGATATTCTGGCTGGCTGCATGGGCGCTTTTGCAGAAATATCTGAAGCGGATAGCGCAGAATCTGACTTTCAGGATGTGGCTCATTGTGGACGTGCTGATGCTTGCGCCCATTACGGCGATTTTTACCATTATTTATTTCCTTCCGGATGAAATCATGGTGGTATATCCAATCTGTATCGTATCCGTCATTTCCAGTTTTGGAGGAGTTGGTCTGGCGGCCTATATCAGCGATTCCCTAAGGACGGAATATGGCGCCAGGGAGCTGGAGGCGAAACTATCTTATTATAAAGACAAGACAGAGGAAGAGGAACGGGTACGGAGAGCGTATCATGACATGAAGAACCATCTTCTTATACTGCAGGCTCAGGCAGAGGATTCCCAGGAAATTAGAAGGTCGATTGAGAGTCTCCAGGAGGAGATAGAGGGATACGAGGCTTACTGCCATACCGGCAATGATTTTTTGGACGTAGTGATTCGGGATAAGATTAGGGCGGCCAGAAGCCGGAATATTGATTTCCAGGAAATGATTCGCTTTGGGGACGGCGGTTTTATGGAGCCGTTAGATATCAGCACCATCTTTGGAAATGCGCTGGATAATGCCATAGAGGCAAGTGAAAAGATGGCGGAGAACATGCGGCTGATAACGGTAAAGGCCGCGAGAATCCATGATATGATGGTGATTGCGGTGGAGAATAATATGCAGCCGGATACGCCGGTATATGAAAGAACCAGCAAGAAGGATACGCTGATGCATGGTTTTGGGATTGCTAATATTCAGAGCGCAGCCGAAAGGTACGGGGGGCAGTGTACGACGAAGGCAGGAGATGGGAAATTTGTGCTGAAAGTAGTGATTCCCATTCCATGAGTTTAACAGCTGACTTTTGATGAATAAAGGTTTATTTGCTTTAATTCTTTGGAAATAGCTTCATCCATGTTAATCTTTTGAAAATACTTTCCTATTAGATTTTACCGTATCAATGTTAGTTTAATCATTTTATATGGCGGGATTTTCCCAATTTCTTATACTAAATACAGATTCCGGACAGGAAACTGCTTCAAGGCAAAATATACGAAAAGGAGAATCTGTTATGAGTATTTTAAGTACGACAAAACTGATTAAGAGATACGGTAAAGAGCCGAATATTGTAAATGCCCTAAATGGGGTGGACCTTACTATTGAGCAGGGAGAATTTGCCGCGATTGTCGGCACCTCCGGCAGTGGGAAATCTACGTTATTGAACATGTTAGGAGGCTTGGACAGGCCGACTTCCGGCAGCGTGAAGGTGGATAATT
>CAOKJI010000495.1 GCA_948468495.1 uncultured Dorea sp.
CCCCGGTAATCGGTAAGGCCGAACATATCTAACGCCTGCACAAGCCTTCTCTCCCGCTCCTCTTTCGCGATTTTCGCAATCTCCATGCCAAACAATATATTTTTCTCCACCGTCATATGAGGGTAGAGCGCATAGTTCTGAAATACCATGGCCACATTCCTGTCCCCCGGCTCCAGACGGTTTACCACCTCGCCGCCCATCCAGAGCTCCCCGCCGGTAATCGTCTCAAGCCCTGATATCATCCGCAGCAAAGTAGTCTTCCCGCATCCGGAAGGTCCTAAGAGTATGGTCCTCTGGCCGGAAGGTATCAGCAAATCAATTCCTTTTATAATATCATTTTTCCCGTCGTAGCTTTTTGAAACATTTTTGAATTCTATGTCAATTGTACTCACGTCATCCACTCCTTGTCCTGTTTTTCCGCTTATTCTTTTACCCCTGACTGCATGAATGTTCCGATAATTTTCCTCTGAGCAAAGATATATAACACCATCGGAACCATTGTAGCAATGGTGGCCAGCGCCATGGACGAACCCCACGCGCTTCCCGACTCCGAGTCCATAAAGGTCTGCAGCGCAAGGGTTATCGTATATAACTCTTCCCTCTTCAGTATCAACATCGGCCAGACAAATTCATTCCAGGAATTGATAAAGAAGAAAATAATCATTGCAATAACCGCCGGCTTGACCAGAGGCAGCACGATTCTCCTTAAAATCGTAAAGTGTCCTACATTATCCAGCCTTGCCGCCTCAATCAGCGGTTTCGGTATGGAGCGCATGGACTGCCGGATACGGTAAATTCCCATTGCGTCCGCAAGCTGCGGCAGGGCCACGCCTAACAGCGTATTGTTCAGCCCCATCTGGCTCAAAGTCAGGTAATTCGGTATCATAATAACCGAAAATGGAATAAACATGGATACGGTAAACAACCCAAAAATAATTTCCGGATGTTTCAGATTCATAAAGCACAGGCAGTAAGACGCAAGCACGCTGGTAATAATCTTGCTTACCGTAACAATCAGCGCGATAATCAGGGAATTACGCAGAAGCCTGAGCACATCGTTTGACACAAATACCGACCTGTAATTTGCAGTTGTCGGATTTGCCGTAAAGACATTGAGTCCCGACGCAAATATATCCGAAAGCGTTTTAAAGGACGTACCAATCATGTATACAATCGGATACATCATAATAATCAGAGAAACAATCAGTATCACCTGATATTTCCATTCCCCTTTGCTATGAATCTGTATATTCCGCCGTTCTTTCTCTCTTCTAATTTTCATAATGCACCCTCTTATTCAGTCTGTTCTGCAAAAGCAATACCAGCAGGAAAATTACCAGCGATATAATTGCAACAGCCGCCGCGCGCCCTGTCTGGAAAAACTGGAAACTGTACTGGTAAATCAGATAAACCAGATTCGTACTCGCCATGTTGGGACCGCCCTTTGTAATCATCTGGATTGGGGTAAATACATACTGCAGCCCCATCACAAATGTGATAATAAACACATACAGCGCGGTAGGCGAGGTAAGCGGAAATACGATTCTCCAGAATATTTTCCAGTTCGACGCCTTCTCTAATTTCGCAGCTTCAATCAGTTCAATCGGAACCTCCACAATCGCGCCTAAGAATACAATCAGGTTATAACCGAAGCTTCTCCATCCTGTAGCAATGGACAGAGCGACAATCACATAGCCCGATGAAGTAAACCAATGGGGCGATTCATGGCCGAACAGCTCAAATATTTCCGCAACCGGCCCTGAAACCGAATTAAACAGCCACATGAATACAATGGCCGCCACCGCCAGAGACAGAAGGCTTGGGAAGAACATCAGCGCCCGGTAGACCTTCGCGCCTCTTGTAATCAGCTTCCCCATTACATAAGAATAAAAATACGGCGCCACAAAACAGAACAGCATCATAAGCAGCACATAAAGTCCTGTATTCCCCAGCGCCTTTAAAAAACCTGGGTCACTAAATACATTTTTGTAATTGTCAAATCCCACAAACTTTTTAACAGGCGACACCATATTCCATTCCATCGTACTCAAATACATGTTATATACAATCGGCCAAACCATAAACACACAAAATATCGTGATAGAAGGCAGTAAATACGCGAATTTCTCAAGCTTCCGGTGTTTCTTCCAAAACCTCTGCGTCTTTCCGGAAACCTGCCTCGCCTTCTTTTTGTCTTGCACAACGCATCCCTCCTTACCTGTCATTTCTCATCAGACAATCTGTCCAGATACTTCTCTTTCGTTGTACCAGCTCTCTATTCGGTTAGAAACTTAACTTCTAACCGGATGGAGCACCCCTTTACAATTCTTTAAACATAACCACATGAATCTTCTGTGTTAAGCCGTCCAGAATCTCCGCCGAATCAAAATTGCGTCCCACCTTCAACGAAAGCCGCACATAGAGCTGCCCCTTCGCGGCATTTTTCGAGTCATCGTCAATACTTACATTTACCACATGTCCGCCGCATATTCTCACCGTATCCAAAAGGCAGGGGATATCTTCTGATTTCTCAATTTCCACTGCCAGCTCCATCCCCACAAGCGTGGACGTATGCCCCTCCAGCTTATGCAGCGCCGACATCACGCTCAGCATTACCAGCGTCACCAGCAGGC
>CAOKJI010000496.1 GCA_948468495.1 uncultured Dorea sp.
CTTCAATCGGCATATCCTCTGCCTTCACCGGCAAATGTTCCTGAATCTTTTCATTGACAATTCGCTCTACCTTCTGAATTTCCTCCTCTGTCAAAGCCGAAAAATGGGTAAAATCAAATCTCAGCCTGTTCTCATTTACCGAAGAACCGGCCTGCTCTACATGATTCCCCAGTACTTCCCGAAGCGCTCTCTGCAACAGATGCGTCGCGCTGTGATTCCTCGCCGACAGAGCCCTCTTCCTGCTGTCGACTTTAAGGGTTACCAAATCTCCCGTCTTAACCATACCCTTTGTCACATGTCCGATATGGGCGTACTTTCCTCCTAAGAGTTTCTTCACATCCTCTACCTGAAATTCAAACTCATCGGTGCAGATGACGCCGGTATCCGCCTCCTGTCCGCCGCTTGTAGCATAGAAGGGGCTTTCCTTTACAAATATAGCTCCCTTCTCTCCGTCGGACAGCGCGTCGGCAATTTCATTCTCTGTAGTAAGCACCGTAACTTCAGACTCCGCCGTCAGCGTATGATAACCGGTAAATTCCGTTGTAACCGACGGGTCAATGGATTCGTAAACAGTCGCATCCGCGCCCATATAATTATGCTCGCCAAAAGTGCCCTTCGCAGTCTCCCGCTGGGCCTTCACCGCCTTCTCAAAGCCTTCCTCGTCCATCTTAAGACCCTTTTCCTCCAGAATCTCTCTGGTTAAGTCCACCGGAAATCCATAGGTATCATACAGACGGAACGCCTCCTCGCCGGACAGTACCGTCTCTTTCCTTTTCTCCATCTCCGCTTCGATTCCCTCCAGAATAGAAAGTCCCTGGTCAATCGTCTTATTAAACTGCTCTTCTTCTTTGGTAATCACCTTAAAGATAAAGTCCTTCTTCTCCTCCAACTCCGGATAGCCGTCCTTCGAGCCAGCAATCACAGTCTGAGCCAGCTCTACAAGAAATTCTCCTTCAATTCCAAGTAACCTTCCATGGCGGCAGGCTCTCCTTAAAAGCCTTCTTAACACATAACCCCGGCCACTGTTAGAAGGCAGGATTCCATCCGATATCATAAACGTCACAGACCGGATATGGTCTGTAATTACACGGATAGAAACGTCAGTCTCATAGTCTTTGCCATACTGAGCGTCCGCCAACTTACACACATGCTCTCTCAGCGCAAACAAGGTATCAATGTCAAACATAGACTCCACATCCTGCACCACGCACGCCAGACGCTCTAACCCCATTCCCGTATCAATGTTCTTCTGCTCTAACTCCGTATAATTCCCCTGTCCGTCATTGTCAAACTGGGTAAATACGTTATTCCAAATCTCCATATAACGGTCGCAGTCACAGCCCACCGTACAGCCTTCCTTACCGCAGCCGTACTTCTCTCCTCTGTCATAATATACCTCAGAACAGGGACCGCAGGGACCAGAACCATGCTCCCAGAAATTATCCTCTTTCCCAAACCGGAAGATTCGCTCTGCCGGAATACCAATCTGCTTATTCCAAATCTCAAACGCCTCTTCATCATCCAGATAAATCGAAGGATACAGCCTGTCGGCGTCAAGACCCACAACCTCCGTTAAAAATTCCCATGTCCATCCGATGGACTCCTTCTTAAAATAATCGCCGAAAGAGAAATTACCGAGCATCTCAAAAAAAGTGCCATGACGCGCAGTCTTCCCTACATTCTCAATATCGCCGGTACGAATGCACTTCTGACAGGTGGTCACCCGCTTCCTCGGCGGAATCTCCTGACCGGTAAAATATGGTTTCAGCGGTGCCATACCGGAATTAATCAGCAGCAGACTCTTATCATTATGGGGCACCAGTGAAAAACTCTTCATCGCCAGATGCTCCTTGCTCTCGAAAAACTCCAGAAACATCCTTCTCAGTTCATTTACTCCGTACTTTTGCATAGCGTCCTCCTCAAAAAATCACTAGTTTTAATTATAAATAGAAGGCGGGGCTTTGTCAACGAATTTCAAGCGGCTGTTACCTCATGTTACCGGAGCTTTTACAACCTATTGGATTATGATAGTTCCTTCACCAGAAAAGGAGCACTCCCGTTTTTAACAGAAACACTCCCTTCATTCCACATTGTTCACTGGCACAGCATTGCATTATTCACTGTTAATTGCACTAATATCTACACAGTTTGTTTTCCGAACTGTTTTAAATAGGCGGCAGCCTGTTCTAAGGACAAACCAATCCGTTCCTGCATTCTTTTCAGGAGCGCCGCATCATCAAGTCCTTCTTCCTGCCCAAGTTCAATCAGCAACTGTGCTTTTCCCTGGTTTATACCCTGACTTATACCCTGACTTATGCCCTGGCTTATACCCTGACTTATACCCTGACTTATGCCCTGACTTATGCCCAGATTTATCAGCCTCTCTGACTCTGTTTCAATTACCGTTCCTCCCATAACATTCACCAGCCTTTCCTCATTTTTATTTCCATTTGTAATATGTGTAATGATGGTATTGATAAATCCCTTTAAATCGATTAGTTCATTCTCGGTTAATTCCCCCGCTTCATACAAACGGACCAGTTCATTCCTGAAATATTCCAAATCCCGTACTGGGCTCTCTATATTTCCTCCGGATATCATATCCTTTTCATACCTTGCAATATAGAACGG
>CAOKJI010000497.1 GCA_948468495.1 uncultured Dorea sp.
TGCCTTGCCTGATAAAGCGCCCTGTTTCCGGCAGGCAGTTCCCATCCGCACAGGTAGAAAAATTGTCATGAACTTTGTCATGAAAAATTAAAAAGCCCGTATTTACGGACTTTTAACAAGTCGGGGTAACAGGATTCGAACCTGCGACCTCACGGCCCCCAGCCGTGCGCTCTAACCAAACTGAGCCATACCCCGGTACGTCTATTATATGCACATTTTGTCGGATAATGCAACAAAAAAATTAATCTTTTTCATATCTACCATTCAATATTGCTTTTGTGGTATACTGGAATTAGGCATTTACAGCGTATAAATTGGGAATAATCAGAAGATTTATATTTAGAAATATATGCGGAAGGGGGACGGACTATGAAAGTGATTGTAACTGGACCAAGAGGTAAGATGGGAAGATTGATTACACAGGCTGCCGCGGCGAGAGACGATATGGAGCTTATTGCCGGAATCGCTCCGAGAGGAAGAGATTACGTAGGTACAGATTTGGGGATGGCTGCGCTGGTGGGACGTAAGCTGGGCGTGCCGGTTGTGGATGATTTGGAAAGTGTGATTGAGAAGTGCGATGTGATTATTGATTTTTCCACAAAGGAGAATGCCATGTCGGTGCTTGAACTGGCTGTGAAATATAAAAAAGGGCTGGTATGCGGTACGACCGGATTTTCCGAAGAAGAGTTTGAACAGTTTAAGAAGGCGTCCGAAAAGATTCCGATGCTATATGCAGCGAATACCTCTAAGCTTGTTAATGTGATGAATAAGCTTCTGGAACTTGCTGTGTCTGTCATCGGCGGGGAGGCGGACATTGAGATTCTGGAGATGCATGACCAGTGGAAGAAGGATGCGCCGAGCGGAACCTCTAAGGAGATGGGAGAGATTATGGCTCATGCTTTAGGACGTGAACTGAAAGATATAGCCGTATATGGACGGGAGGGGGAAGCCCCGCGGGAAAAGGGGACGATTGGATACCACTCTCTCCGCGCAGGGAATATACCAAGCAGCCATACGGTTTATTTTGGATGTATGGGAGAGCGTCTGGAGATTACGCATCATTCCTATAACTGGGAATGTTTTGCGAGAGGCGCGTGTGACTGTGCCGCTTATCTCGCAGATAAAGGGCCGGGATTTTATACGATTCAGGACGTACTGGGCTTGTAAATTCTGTTTTAGAAAAATAACGGCGCGGATGCTTGTATTTCCGCAGGGCAGAGACTATAATTGTAATATCCTGATATATATTTTTACGTATATTTCATGAATGGATTCATGATATTGATATAATAATACAAGAAGGAGACATGCGATGAAGAAACGAGTGGTAGTAGCATTGGGACACAGGGCGCTTGGGACGACCCTTCCGGAACAGAAAGAGGCGGTCAGCCATTCTGCAAAGGTGATTGCGGATCTGGTAGAAGAAGGGTGTCAGGTGGCCATTACCCACAGCAACGCCCCGCAGGTGGGGATGATTCATACGGCGATGAATGAATTTGGGAAGGTTCATCAGGATTATACGGCGGCGCCGATGTCTGTATGTTCTGCTATGAGCCAGGGCTATATCGGATATGACCTTCAGAATGGTATTCGTACAGAACTTTTGGACAGAGGTATTTTCCGTACCGTCAGCACTGTTTTGACACAGGTGATGGTGGATCCTTATGACGAGGCATTTTATACGCCAACGAAGGTCCTGGGACGATATATGTCTGCAGAGGATGCCGCAGCAGAGCGCAAGAAAGGCAACTATGTGGTAGAAGAACCCGGCAAAGGATTCCGGCGTGTTGTATCGGCGCCCAATCCGGTAGGTATTGTCGAGATTGAGGCGATTAAGGCTTTGCTGGATGCAGATCAGGTGGTAATTGCCTGCGGCGGCGGCGGGATTCCGGTGATGCAGCAGGGAAACCGGCTTAAGGGAGCCAGCGCGGTAATTGAGAAAGATTTGGCGGCAGGAAAGCTTGCGGAAGAGATTGACGCCGATGCTTTAATTATTCTAACCAGCGTTGATAAAGTGTATATTAATCTGGGCAAGGAGAATGAGGAAGAGCTGGGAGAGATTACAGTGGAAGAGGCAAAGAAGTACATGGAGGAAGGACATTTTGGCGTGTACAATATGCTTCCGAAGTTTTGCGCAGCGGTAGAGTTTATTGAGAAGAGAAATGGCAGGGAAGCAATTATTACTTCGTATGATAAGCTGCTTGAAGGTCTGAAAGGAAAGACAGGAACGATTATTCGATAAATCTGGGAAATGTATCTAATATGAATGGACAGTTCAGAAAATACTGCATATATTGCTGGTAGAGGTGATCATATGCGTCTGTGTGAGTTTGAGAAAAAAGAAGTAATTAATTCCTGTGACTGCAGCAAGATAGGGTATGTAACAGACATTGTATTTGACGAATGCAAGGGATGTATTGAAGCTATTATAGTTCCCAAGGGCGGGAAGTTTTGTTTCCTGTTTGGAGAGAGTGGAGAATATGTGATTCCTTTTCGATGTATTAAGCAGATTGGGCCAGATATCATTCTGGTGGAGATACATGAAGAAGGAGGCTATTAATACACAAAGAAAGCAAGAGGAGGGAAGGTATGAGATGTCCATATTGTAATCATCAGGATACCAGA
>CAOKJI010000498.1 GCA_948468495.1 uncultured Dorea sp.
TGATTTCTCCTTTGTGACAGGAGAAAAATCCCCCTTTCTCACTTTCCCACACAAGGCTTCCATTGGAAATCAGCGCTTTCTCCCCCATGCATTCCCCGGTTAGTACCGTAAGAACCATGCCGGATACGTCTTCCCTGCAAGCCTCCATTGCTTCTAATAATTTCAGCATATCCTATTTCCCTTCCCTCTGCCTTTCTGTTATGTTCACGGCTGATGAAATCTGCCATAAATACCACGCCAGCCGCTGCCCAAATCTGCTGTAAGTATCTCACCAGCCGCTACCCAAATTTGCCGTAAATATCACGCCAGCCGCTACCCAAATTTACCGTAAATACCACGCGTCCGCTGCCCAAATTTACCGTAAATACCACGCCGTCCGCTGCCCAAAAGCGGCTGTACTTTATGCGGCTGTGCGCGTCACATGGTACAAAGTGTCAGATTTATCTGCTGCCGCATTTGCCGAATCCGCAATTAGGGAAGGTGCATTCCGGGCAGTTCAGGCACAGTCCTCCCTCTCCCAGCCTCGTCAAATCCTTCTCTGTTAACACCTCGCCGGCCATAATCCCTGGCAGCACCAAATCAAAGATTGTACGCTTTGCATACATGACGCACCCGGGAAGGCCCAGCACCGGCACATCCCCGCCATAGTACGCCAAAAGGAACATGGCTCCCGGAAGTACCGGAGCTCCGTAACTCACAATCTTTGCTCCCGCATTCTTAATCGCCAGCGGCGTCCTGTCATCCGGATCTACGCTCATGCCCCCGGTACATACAATCAGATTACAGCCTTTTCTCAGCAAATCATGAATCGCTCCGGTAATCATCTCGTGGTCGTCGCTGCAGATTATATGCCCATGAACTTCCGCTCCGTATTCAGCCAGCTTTTGTGCAACCACCGGAGTAAAAGTATCCTCAATCCGATGATGGTATACCTCGCTCCCGGTTGTTACAATGCCAGCCTTCTTATGCTGATAAGGCCGGATTTGAAAGACCGGCGTTTCGCCGCCTTCCCTTTTCGCCCTGTCCATCTTCTCCTGAGAGATTACCAGAGGAATCACTCTGGTTCCGGCAATCTTATCTCCCTTTTTTACCGGGAAACCTCCATGTCTGCTGGCAATCATCATTTCCCCCAGCGCATTGATTCTGCGCATCTTCTCCCCGTCTACTTTCAGAAACCCGTCGCAGTCTGCCACCAGCTCAATCTTCCCTTCTTTCACCTCGGTGGGATGCATGTTGTCCCCCTGACACAGTTCTCTCAAAATCTCCGCGGCCTCATTTTCATGAAGCATCCCTTCTTCTTTTTCCCACACATACAAATGCTCCTTGCCAACGGACAGAAGCACCGGAATATCTTCGGCTCTCACTACATGTCCCTTGCGGAATACCGCGTCCTTAGTCACTCCTTTGATAATCTGGGTAATGTCATGGCACAACACATGCCCTTCTGCTTCCTGCGTTCTGATTAATTTCATCTCAAGTCCTCCCATCTGTATATTGCTGCTCATTTCAAAAGTATTTCTACCTGTGCGCTCCAGAGCTATTTCCGGATTCGCACAGGTGGAAGTATTTTTAACTTCTATGACATACGAGCGGCTCAGTATCTTCCGCTCCTGTAAACCCGTATTTTCCGCTCCACTTCCATGGCCTCTCTATACCGCCCCTCACAGGCGGCCAGGGCTGACTCCGAATCCGGCATCTTCTGGCACCGTTCCCTGCTGGCTGCAAACCGTTCTTCCAACGATACCCGTCTCACGCCCTGCACCAGCTTGTCCGCAAGGTAAAGTACCTGCGTCTCATCCGGCCCATATCCGGCCTGACCATTTTCCCCGTCATCTCCCGGATAAGCCGTAACCTCTGCACGCAAATCATGGTGCTTTCCAATCATCCGGGCAAGCAGCGGATATCCTTCCCGCCTTACTATATACGCTCCCTCCCGGTCATGGCAGGGCTTTTCGCGCGCCACATCGTGAAGCAGGGCGCCGCTCTCCAAAAGCTTCATGTCCAGCCTGTGCCCGGCGCCTATAAGCTCCCTTCCTAACTCTTCGGCCGCTTCCCTCACCGCCTTACAGTGCTCACGCACCCATTCCGGCGTGTGATAATGCTCCCAGATTTCCTTACATTCTTCCGGGGAGGGCGCTTTCTTCGGCATGACGCCAAGCTTCACAGCCTGCAGTCTGCCATCCGGATGCGCCTCGATGATGCTGATTCCCCCGCAGGGCTGGGGCAGCGCCCTGGAAACTGCAAGAGGCGTGCCGAGAATCTCCGAGAGAAAACAGCAGTCCACTCCCCCATGGGCCACAACCGCCACGTCTCCCTCGCTCTGGCAGAGAATCTCCCTAACCGCCTCCCGGAAACGCTTTAGCCCCGTCTTCCTCCCCTCGCCCAGTTCTGGCTCTGATTCCAGCTCCTTGTGAAGCCGGTTCATGGGAACATTCTCCCACTCTCCCATGTCCAGCTCCTGAAGCTCCGCCACCGTCTGCACAGGGTAAACGCCCTTCCCTAACAGCTCTGCCGTTTCCTGACAGCGCCCCAGAGGACTGGCGAAAACCTTAGTTATGGGATGCCCGGTAAAATAATCCCCTAAATCCTTTCCCTGTCTTTTTCCCGCCGCGCTT
>CAOKJI010000499.1 GCA_948468495.1 uncultured Dorea sp.
GCTGGAGGTTTTGAGAGTTTCCTCGGATAATTGATTATCTCGGATAATGCGCCCTTGTCAAACAAGGGAGATTTAATTCTCCCCTTTGTCCCTTATGATTTTCCGCAAATATTCCTGCGCCTGCATAGACCGAAGCGCGACCTCCAGCAAGCCTTTTATTTGTTCGTTTCCGTATTGTTCCGGCTGTTCCAGAAGGCTCTCCAATATCGCTCCACGTTCAATAAGACGATGCGTTCTTGCTTTCCTTTCTTCGCTTTTCTGCTGGTTGAGAAGTTTCCGTCTTTTATTCTGCAACTGCCTTATTTCTTCCTCTGCTTTAGCAATTTTTTCACTAATATCTGCCATATAAAATCTCCTTTTTGAAAAATAAAAAAGCAATCATTGTTTTCTCGATTGCTTTTCTTTTCTGCATTATTTTGTTATTCCAGAATTTTTATCATTTTTTTAAGAAGTATAAATATTACTTCATAGCTGTTCATCTGATGACTGATGTATGAACATTTTCATCCTATTCCGATTATTTATATTGGATTTCAAATTCATCGGGATTGTCTTTGATATTATTTTGAGTGTCAACATCTTCCGTATTGAAGTCTGTAACATACTCAAAGGAATAGGAAATTTCCCCTTTTTTGAAATCTTTTTCAGAAGTAAATACATCTACAGTGACCTCATTTGGATATCCACTTAAATCATATGAAAAGCGTACGCTATGGAAATCATTGTCAAGGACATGCTGTATAATCTCACTGGAGCAGGCCTCCCTGTCTAATATAGCCTCTTTATCCGCAATGACATTAATGCTGAGTTCGTACCAGTTAGCGGAGGTCGTATTATGGGATGATAGAACATCCATTTCAACAGGCTCTTTTGTACATCCAGATAACAGGACACATGATAGTAAACTTGATAGACCTACCCGTTTCATTATTCCTATATTCATATGTCCGTCATTGTGTGTACAGATTAACTGCCGCCATCCCAGATATTTCTTAATCCACTTAAACCAATAAATTGTATACTTACCTTTTTTTCTCAATTCCATTTTCCTTCCCCTTCTAAGAACATTAGTTTGTAATATTAGTATTATAATACTTCTTGTAGATTATAAAATTACTATAATAAGTATACAATAAAAATGCAAGCAAAATGTTTCTACACAAACCGGCAGGAGATTACAATGGTGGATGAAGATTACGGTCGCTTAGAGATTCGGCTGGCTGAACTCATGGAGGAGAAGGGTTTAAACAGATACAAACTATCCTTAAAAGCGGCGATGAACTGGAATCAAGTGAATAATTATTGTACTAACAATATCAGTCGATTAGATACTTTTGTCCTCTGTAAACTTTGCACTGTACTTGAATGCGATATTCAAGATTTATTGGTTTTCATCCCATCGGAGAAAGGCTAATTGGTTTATTAAACGTCCTCTTTTTAGAACTTATGTTTCTTATACTTGTATTCTACTACTTATTTAGGGTTATAAACACTCTATCACAAATGTAGAATAAACTTGTTTCAAAGGAACTATTTAATCTTTATGAGGTGAAAACGTGGACGAAAACTATGGACGCTTAGAGATTAGATTGAATGAACTGCTAAAAGAACGGGGGTTAAGTAAAAATAAGCTGTCACATAAAGCAGAAATGAATTGGAAACAGATTGATAATTATTGCACCAATAACATTTCCAGACTGGATGTATTTGTTTTATGTAAGCTATGTACTGTACTGGATTGTAGTATACAAGATTTACTGGTGTTCTATCCACCCGAAAAATCTTAACTTAACCCTGTCTCTATTCAATCAGGATAACAGCTATTCTTGTATAAGAGAAAAGACATTCCTGCAGAATGCCTTTCCCTGTTATCCTCGTCTCTTATAACGCTATATTATTTTTTCTGTTTTTATCTCTGTCAATTTTTGACTTTCTTACGTGCTCTCCGGCTTTTGCTAAACGATTTCTTATAGAACTGTCACGTTCCGCAAGTTTGCGGTTCTTTGTACTGGAAATCAGTTCTGAACTGCTATTTTCTGATAATAAGGATAGTTTTTGTATTGTTCTGCCGACAATCCTCTTTGTAAGTTCATCAGCGATTCTAGGCTCAATAGATTTTAGTGTATCTACGGTGTCCCGTTTGCCCTCTCCGCCAAACTGATAGATTAGATTGATTTCATCTGGACTAAATCTCACCATTCCTTTACCGCTTTCTTTCTGCCTGCTAATGCCAGTGCATTTCACTGTGTTCCTGACGCTCCCATAGGTATCTCTTGCGGTTATCCTGCCTGTATCGTCCGTCTGGCGCACTTCTGCTCCAATTTCCCCTTTCTGCTCTATAACAAGCCAGTGGGCATTGTCACCAGCTTTTGTATATACAATGCCCTGTTCGCAGGAATACTGGCTATTCTTTTTATACTCTCCCCGGCTGTCATAATAGCCTTTAATCTTTTCTATATGCTCCCGTTTCATTACACGCTCCTTCCTCGGTACTGTCCCTGTCCGGCTCCGGTATCTTTACCTGCCCGACAAAGTTAAAATATACGTCTACCTTCTGCCGCCTGTTCTTCCTGCCGCCTGTGGCTTCGTGGACAACCACTTTTTCAA
>CAOKJI010000500.1 GCA_948468495.1 uncultured Dorea sp.
ATTGTGAAAGAGGTGAAAAATAATGAAGAGAAAATGTTACATAATTGAAGCGGAAAATGGCGTCGGATTATATTTTTCTCGATATTTGGCAGAGATAAATATGGACTATCTTTCGCAATGGGATAGACTTCTCATGGAAATGGAGACGTATGAAGAAGCCAAAAAGTACATTTTCCTGAAATATGGAAGTGATGACGAGATACATCTGGAAAACTTCCGCATCAACAGAACAGTCTATCGGGATAAAACGGAGAGAAGATACTTTTTCGTACAATCTCGTGCAGTTATAGGATACGGGTATGATGATATCATGCGTGAAGCGTTTAGGTGTCATTTTCATCTTGGGTCATATGATATTGTGAATGTTGATAATGCATGGGAGGCAGAAGGGTATGCAAGGAAAGGATTTGTTGAGGAATACGGAGTAGCAGAGTATCAGTATAAAGGCGAGTTATTGGCGGGTGAATCCATTGCCTTCGCTGAAATGCTGTGGGTTAATGGATTATGTGAAACGAAACCGACATATACAAAAATTTATGGAGTAAATTAGTAGGAGGATGAAGAAAATGTTAAAAATTGTTCCATACGTTGTTGAGGTAAATACGGGGGGAATGCAGTGGAGCCTTATTGATGATGACACAGAAAAATGGTTAGGAGAAGTTGATCCTCAATCAATGGAAGTATTATTGAAGGAAGATGGGGCTGAAAACACTGGTTTTGGAAGTGAAAAAAAGAATAAAGAAAAAGAAGATGGAACGGCTGAAAAAAGTATAGAAGCAGAAAATTTCCGCATTCCGTTGACGGAAAAAAGGCTTTTAGACATTAATGAGTTTCAGGCTTATACGAGCCTTGGCAAAAATCGCGCTGCAGATCTTGCGAAGATATCTGGTGCAATTTATAGAGTCGGGCGGCGGAAATTGATTGACAGAGTTAAATTTGATGCATGGTGCGATGCCCAGTGATATGGAAATTGTAAAGGGGGACTGTTGTGTTAAGGTGAAAATACAGCATTTAGTATCTTACACAAAATAGGATATCTATATTTGGGATAATCTTTTCTGACGCAACAGTTCCTTAAAACTAAAATATTGCCCCTGTAACAGAAAGGAGACAGCATTTATGGCGGCAGATAAAAAATTACCCCGGGGAATTTACCGGAAAAAGAATGGACTCTACGAGGGCCGATTCCAGTATCAGGAAAAGTCGTATAGTATATACGGAAGAAACGTAAAGAAACTGGAGAAGGATTTAGCGGAACTGCGTTACGAGGTGGAACATGGCATAAAAGGCAAAGGAGACGATATATCTCTTGACGAATGGTTTGAGATCTGGCTTTATGACTACAAAAGAATGACTATCAAAGAAACTACCATGAATCGGTATGAAGATTATTATGACAGGTATATAAAGCCGAAGCTTGGCCAGAAGAGCTTAAGTTTTTTCAAGCCAATTATGATACAGCGGCACTTGAACCAGATGGCAGAGGATGATTACAGTACAAAGACAATTGCAGATACATATAATATTCTGCACAGTATGTTTAAGGTGGCTGTACAGAATGAGATGTTAAATAAGAATCCCTGCGATGCTGTTATTCTTCCCAAGACGAAGAAAAAGAAGAAGCGTGTGCTGACAATAGAGGAGCAGCAAGCGGTATTAGAATACTCCAAAGGGCGTCTCTGTGAAAATCTTGTAAGAGTAGCGCTTGGTACGGGAATGCGTGTGGGGGAGTTACATGGTTTAACATGGAAAGATATTGACTTTGAAGCGCGTGAAATACATGTAAATAAGACGCTGGTATATGTCCGTAATAAGGATTCCGGGAAATACGGATTCAAATTCCAGATTCCAAAAACCATGAGCAGCATTCGTACAATTCCCATGCAGGACGCCGTATATTACGCTCTGAGGAAGCAGAAGGAGCTCCTTAAAGATATGAAGCTCTGCGCGAAGCATTGGAATCCGACGCCGGGATTTGAAAATATGGTCTTCCTGAATGTATCGGGAAGGCCAAGACAGAGTATAGACTTCCGAAATGATTTAGAGCGGGTAAAGCAGGCAATTAATAAAGACAGGAAGAAACTTGCAAAAAAAGAGAATAGGGAGCCGGAGCTGATGGAGCATTTTTACCCGCATTCTCTCCGTCATACCTTTGCAACCAGATGCTTTGAAGCGGGTATTGATGCTAAGACGGTTCAGATTTATCTCGGACATGCTTCAATCGCTATAACAATGGATTTGTATACTCACGTAACAGACGAGAAGTCACGAGAAGAAATGGAAAAGTTAGACCGTTTATATAAACAGATTGGACAGGAAAATAAAAAGTAATTTATGATGCGTAAAGAGTAAGATAATTAGTTTGGTAAAATTTGGTAAGAGGAAAATTATGTTCGAAAAAATATTTTTTAATACAAAGAAAATCTGCCAGTCATCGGGACCGGCAGATTTTTCTTTGTTATAGTTATCTAAAGGAATGAGAGTAAAGTGCGGCACCAAAGTCTATTTGGTGTTCTACTTTATGAGGGGGAGATAGTTGATTGCTTTATCAACTATCTAAGCCTATTATATAAGTAAATTATGACAAAAGTATGTTGTTTCTCTAAA
>CAOKJI010000501.1 GCA_948468495.1 uncultured Dorea sp.
TCATCACCGAAATTCATCTAAATGGCTGCTCCTATGACCACAATCCATCATTCTTTGTTACCAGCAGTCTTTCCACACCGGTCTTAAGGTCTCCCTAACGAATCCTTCCCTCTCCCTGCCCCCGCCGCTTCACATTCCGGGCAGTATTCACTTTCTCTTCCGCCTCATACCCGCATGCAGCGCAGACAAATCTGCCATTCTCTTTCTTTCCCAGAGCGCCGCAGCTGCTGCATTCCCTGCTGATATCCTTTCCCAGCACTTCCGCAAGCTCCACCGACCGTTCTTTACATTTCTGCGCCAGACGCTTCCGGATATACCCCCTCTGCCAGTGGGACACCGAATAATTAATCTTCTTATTCTTTCCCCCTGCCTGTGGTTTCGGCAGCTTCACGATATAAACCGCCGCAGGCTTCTCCTCCCGGAAAAACCGGTTCAATTCCCGGTTAATATAGCTGTGCAGGCTTTCTTCCAGACGGTGTTTCTTCGCATAATACTTCTTCCGCCCCGGATTATTTTCTTTATTTCGGCTGTAGCTGCCAGCCTGTTCCCGGAGCCATTCGGCGTATGCCGACTGATAGTCTCCCAGCTTTTCTCCATACCGGCGCCCTTCATCCGTCGTAAACATGGTAAAGAATCCAACCGCCACTCCTACCTGACTTTGATAATCCTTATAACTGTGAACCGCCACATTTACCGGAACCTTAATCTCCACCCGGCGCTCCTCCGGATACAGCCTGATATACAGCTGACTCTTATACTGGTTGCCGTCCGTCAGAGGAATAAAAATCCGCTTCCTCTTCTCCTTAATGGAGATATAAATTCCATGGTCGGCATACCGGTAAGCCCGCTCTGCAATGGTAAATCCATCAGCCCTGTCTGTATGGAGCTTTCCATGATGTTTTCTCACCTGCCTGCACAGATACCGGTTCAGCCTGTCTGTATCCGCCTTCTCCGCCAATTCTTCGTACTGCTTTCGCATTTTCGCCGTCAGTTCCACCGGTTTCTGGTTCAGAACTGCCTCGAATGCATTGTTCACCTTAATAATAAAATGCAGGTAATGCTTCTCCTCTGCCGTAAAGTTCTCATTCTGACTAATCAGCTTCGTAAGCTTTCCCTTCGTCTTCGTCCACTGGCTCTTAATTTCCCCCAGCGCATCAAACACAGCCAAGTAAAAATATACGGAAGGAAGTTCCAATAAATCCCGGTAACCGCTGGCAGTCATTTCATTCTGCACCGTATACCCCGGATACAGCTTGGACAGACTGGAAATACCGCCAAATCGAGCATATACATAGTTTTTCACCTTCTTATAATCCTCCGCGATATCCAGGAGTCTCCGCATATCCGCTTCGGACAGCGGCTCTTTATTGTACTGGTGAACCGTTTTTACAACCTTATCCGAAGGCATCTTCTCATCCTCCCGAAATGATGTAAGAATCTCTGCGTCTTCGCAGGAACCCTGCTGTAAAATCCGTAATTCCCAAAAAGTGTAGTTTTTGGGAATTTTTTCCACCCGGAAATATTTCGATAAATTGTATAAAAAAGATATTAATTTTCTTGACGTATTGCCGATAATATAATAGAATGATTAAGAATTTGCGTAGAAAAATTCGTTCCCAAAAACTACACTTTTTGGGAATTTTTTATGTAATCCAATGTTTGTTCAAATACTTACGAATCAAAAGAACAGTTTTTTGACAATTTTAATGGGTATTCCCTTTTGTTACATGAAAAAAAGACAGTCCTCATGACTGTCTTTCTTCCATCTGATATGATCCTATGGCATCAAACTGTGAGAAACGATTATTTCTTTAATATACAGTAACTTTAGGAAATGCTCTTTCAAATAAATTGACACCGTTTTAGCTTACCATAGAACCTTAATGCCTTATTTCCCTGCAGTGAAGAGTAATAAAAGATTGAATATTTTTTAATATTTGATATAATAAGCATATAATAAAGGAGCGAATCAGAATGGCGAATAATACATATGATATGGTAATGAGTAGAAAAAGTGATAATAATATTCGCTTTGCTGATTTCCATAATCTTATTATTGATTTAGGATTTACTTTTAAAGGACAAAAAGGTTCTCATATGTCATTTACCATAGTGGAATAAATGAGCGCATGACAATACAGAGAGATGGAGCTAAAGCAAAAAATTATCAAGTAAAGCAGTTACGTCATATTATTGAAAGTCATAATTTATAAGGAGGCTATAAAATGGCTGAATATTCTATTTTTATAAAATACGATCCATCTGATCAGGTTTTTGTTGCAAGCATCCCCGAATTGCCTGGATGTATGGCACATGGAGAGACAAAAGAACAGGCGTTAAGAGAAATTGAAATTGCAAAAGAGTTATGGATTGAGACAGCATTAGAAGACGGAGAATCTATCCCAAAACCCGATTTGCTGGTGGTATGATATGTCTAAATATTCTATGACTCAAACTTCGCACTTGAATAAGTGCGAAGTTTGAGTTTTATTATATATACAAAAATTAAGTGAGAAGTAGTCATTAAGAAGGAAAATGATAAGTTGATTTTGGAAAATCCGGGTTATATCCGTACCGGAAAGGTTCAGATGCGAAGAGGCGGAGAA
>CAOKJI010000502.1 GCA_948468495.1 uncultured Dorea sp.
CTGAATAAATTCATCCTTCTCAAATTCTCTTGCCGCTTCCAAAAGACTGCCCGGCAGTGATTCGATTCCCATCTGCTTCCGCTCCCGTTCACTTAACTCGTAGATATTGGTGTCCACACTCTCCGGCGGCATAATCTCATTGCGTATTCCATCCAGTCCTGCCGCCAGACATACGGCAAGCGCCAGATAAGGATTCGCCGACGGGTCCGGACTTCTTAATTCCACCCTGCTCTCCTCTGCCGCAGCCGGAATCCGAATCAATGGCGTCCGGTTAATCTCCGACCATGCAATATACACCGGCGCCTCATATCCCGGTATCAGCCGCTTATAGGAATTTACCGTCGGATTGGCAATAAAGGTAATCGCCTTCATATGCTTCATGATACCTCCGATAAAGTAATACGCCTCCTGGCTTAAACCTTTCCCATCCGAAGTATCCGTAAAAACGTTCCTGCCATCCTTGTGCAGAGTCATATTTAGATGCATTCCCGAACCGTTGGCGCCGAATTTCGGCTTCGGCATAAAGGTCGCATGAAGTCCATGCCGCTTGGCAATCGTCTTCACAACCAGCTTGAACGTCATGATATTATCTGCCGTAGTCAGCGCCTCGTCATACTTGAATACAATCTCGTGCTGGGCCGGAGAAGCCTCGTGATGGGACGCCTCAATCTCAAATCCCATATCCTCTAATGTCAGCACCATATCGCGCCTTGCATTTTCGCCAAAATCCATAGGACCCAAATCAAAGTAGCCTGCATTCTCATGGGAAATCGTCGTCGGAAGCCCATTCTCATCCGTCTCAAAGAGGAAAAATTCACACTCCGGTCCAACCTTAAACTCATAGCCTTCTGTTCTGGCGTCCTCCACAACCTTCCCCAGAATATATCTCGGGTCGCTCTCGAAGGCCGTTCCATCCGGTTTGTATATATCGCAAATCAGTCTGGCAACCTTGCCCTGCTGCGGCCTCCAGGGGAAAATCTCAAACGTATTCAAATCCGGGTACAAATACATATCCGACTGCTCTATCCTCGCAAATCCCTCAATAGACGAACCGTCAAACATGCACTTATTGTTCAGCGCCTTTTCCAGCTGACTGGTCGTAATCGCCACATTCTTAAGCGCGCCGAAAATATCCGTAAACTGCAGGCGGATAAATCCCACATCTTCCTCCTCAACCATTCGTAAAATATCTTTTCTTGTATAATTATTCATAACTGCTGCCTCCTATTCCTACTTTTCTTCTTCAACTACTGCGCCTCTCTCATTCTTCACTGTATCGTATCTGATTCAGACGGGCTTCTAAGAAACATTCAACCTCTCTCAAAATAAGATAAAAGGCGTTCTTCCCCCTTGGAAAAACGCCCTTGTTTTCACTTATTATAAGGATGTAGCGCCCCTTTGTCAAGCGACTAGTACTCTAGCCGGATGGAGCACTAGAACTTTTTGTGATTGTAACCGCCTTGAACTTGTGATAAAATAAGGAAAGAAACGATGGGAGATGACTACAGTATGAATGATAAAAATTATGATATTTTATATGAATACTTAAAAGGTATCCGCAGCGGCTCAGAAGTCCCATCTCTTAATATCAATGAACTTGACGAGAATTATCGAGACTTCGGACATGAACTTCTGCAGACAGGAGAAGCACTGATTTCCTATAAAAAAAGGGAACAGCAGCTAGAAGAGGAGAAGCAGCGTATCCAGAGCCGGGCAGACATGATTGAGGGTTATAACGAGCTTCTTGTCGCCATGCTCAGCAAGCGTGATGAATGGCTTCTTGTTGTAGATATGGAATCCAAAGAGATTCTGTACTGTAACAAACGCAAGCAGTTCGGACGTACTGATGAGCATTTTTGCCAGACCTGCAAGAATCGTCTGACTTTCCACCCGGAACTCCTGAACTGGAAGGGCGACGAACAGTACAGCGTATGGGAGATGGCTGGCGAAGACGACACGAATTACCGTATAACCTCTTTCCCTATCGAGTTAAGGGAACGTTCCTCTTATGTACATATCATCGTCGATATTACCGAAGAGAAGCGGATGGCGCACAATCTGACCAGCAAGGCATATCACGATCCCGGTACTGGAATTAAAAACCGTCTGTTCTTTGAAGAATATATGGAAATCATTCTACACGATAAGCAGCAGGCAACGCTCTGTTATCTGGATTTAGACGGACTGAAGTACGTCAATGACAAATACGGCCATTTAGAAGGTGATATGTATATTCAGAACTTCGTTGAAATCATCCGAAAGGATTTCCGAAGCGGGGATACATTTGCCAGAATCGGCGGAGATGAATTCTGTCTGGTACTGACCGGCAACATGAAAGAACTGATAGATAGGAAGCTGGAGGAAATCCTGACGGAATTTCAGGAAAGCGACTTCAGCGAATACCAGTGCAGTTTCAGCTTCGGTGTTGTGGAAATCCCGGGCGCCGCTAATACTATGACCCTGGATGAAATCCTTCAGAAAGCCGATGCGCTCATGTACGAATGCAAGCGTACGAATAAGGAAAGATTTCCGGAACTTGTCAGATAAGAAGTTTGCTTTTTGCGCTGCATATAACTGTAACCAATGCACTTGGCGT
>CAOKJI010000503.1 GCA_948468495.1 uncultured Dorea sp.
AAAGAAGAATTGACAAAGCACTGCCGTTATGCCGGACATGTGGAATGGGAAGCCTCTGCGGTTTTTGAGCAGGCAAGAGCGAATAAAGCATGGTATAACAGGCTTTTGGAAAACCGTGAGGTAATTGCGCAGCAGTTAGATGCGATGGCATTTATTATGCAGGATTGTATGAATGAATCCCAATTGATAGACCAGCAGGAGAAACGGAAAATTTCAGAGCTTCGTTATCGTGCCAGGGAATGTGGGATTGCTGTGGAGGAGGCGCATTTATACCGTAAAAGCGACGGACATGTCCAGGCGGTACTAAAGGTGCATACCCGATGGGGAAACAGCGTTGCTATGAAAGATTTGACAAAAGTAGTCGCTTTAGTTCTGGATTTGCCTATGAAACCGCATAAAGATACGAAATCATTTGTGGGAAAGGAATTAATCGAGATTATCTTTGAAGAAGAACCAGCGTTTTATGCGGTGCATGGAGTAGCAAGGCTGACAAAAGACGGCGCGCCGGTTTCGGGCGACAACTTTTCATTTTTGGAAAAAGAAGATGGGGAATTGGTGCTGTCACTGTCGGATGGAATGGGATTTGGGACGCGGGCATGTAAAGAAAGCGAGCTTGTCGTCGACCTTTTGGAACGTTTTATTGAGGCGGGGTTTACAAAAGATACGGCAATCCGTATGCTGAATTCTGCAATGGTGATTCATGGAGAAGACGATAACTATTCCACGGTAGATATTTCTTCAGTGAATCTTTATACGGGCGAGACTTCCTTTTATAAAATAGGAGCTTCGGCAACCTTTATCCGGCATAAAGATGGAAATGTAGAATGTCTGTTGTCGACCTCCCTTCCTGTGGGGGTTCGTTTTGAGGTTGAAATAGAACAGGCGACAAAACAGCTTTTCGATGGAGATTTTCTTGTCATGGTTACAGATGGTGTGTTAGAATATCTGTGTACTGAAAAACCGGAAGAAACATTGGAAGGGATTATATCAGAGATTAAAACAAATCATCCGGCGCTGCTTGCCAAAAAAATTTTGGACAAGGTTATGGAATATACAGGCGGCGAGGTGCGGGATGATATGACAGTGCTTGCAGCGGCTGTTTGGGAAAACTAAAATTAAGGAAGAAACAGATGATACATCGCATAGAAGAATATATGAAACAACATCAGATGATTTGGAAGGGCTGCCATGTCTGCATTGGAGTTTCGGGAGGGGCGGATTCCGTCTGCCTGTTTCGGATTCTGGAAATGCTGCGCGGGCGGATGGGATTTACAATATCAATTGTGCATATCGAGCATGGAATCCGGGGAAAGGACAGCCTTTTGGACATGGAATTTGTCCGGCAGCTTGCAAAAATATATGACGTCCCATGCGCTGTATATTCGTATCCGGTGAAAGAAATTGCATGGGAACAGGGGCTTTCCATAGAAGAAGCCGGAAGAAACGTACGTAAGAAGGCTTATGCAAAAGAAGCGGCGCGTTATGGAGATAATGCGAGGGTTGCTTTGGCGCACCATGCAAACGATAATGCAGAAACACTTCTGTTTCATTTGTGCAGGGGCAGTGGAATCGAAGGACTAGCCGGAATTTATCCGGTGCGCGGGAATTTCATCCGGCCGCTGCTTTGCGTGACAAGGCGTGAAATCGAAGCATATCTGCAAAAAGAAGGACAGGCTTACCAGACAGATGTGACAAATACAGAGATTCGTTACAGTAGAAATAGAATACGCAATTGTATTATGCCCCAGTTTTTTATGCTGAATGAACAGTCTGTGGCGCATATGAATCATCTGGCAGAAGATGTGCGTGAGATTTCAGAGTATTTTTCAAAAGAAGCGGCAGAGATTTTAAAAAAGCATGTCAGAAGGACAGAGGATGATAAAATAACGCTGCCTGTGCACTGCCTGTCTGCATATCCGGACGTTTTTAAAAAACGTGTGTTGTTGGAGCTGGTATCGTCTTTATCCGGCAGCAAAAAGGACATGACGAGAGAGCATGCGAACGCACTGCTCGATTTGGCGAAAGGCCAGACTGGCAGGCGGCTGTCGCTCCCGTATGGAATGACTGCAGAAAAAGTATATGGGAATTTGTGCTGTTTTTTTGAAAGCAGTCAACTGCAGGAAGATAAAATATTAGAAAAAAAAGTATTAAAAGAATTTCCGGCAGAACTTGAGGTTTTTGGTGGAAAAATTTTTTGCCGGATACGTTCTGTAAATAAAAAAGATGTAAATTTTCCCAAAAATCTGTATACGAAATGGTTTGATTATGATAAGATAAAAAATATGCTTTGTTTCCGATTCAGGGAGCCGGGGGATTATCTTGTAATAGATGGGAAAGGACACAGGCAAAAATTAAAAGATTACCTGGTGAATGAAAAAGTGCCAAGAGAACGGCGGGACAAAATGCTGCTGTTAGCGGACGGCTCTCATATTTTATGGGCGGTCGGAGGCCGTATCAGTGAATATTACAAAGTTACCGGACAGACAAAACAAATTTTGGAAATACGTTATATGGAGGAAATGGTATGAGCGAGACAGTTCGCAAGTTGCTATCAGAAGAAGAAATAGACAAAAAAATCGCAGAAATGGC
>CAOKJI010000504.1 GCA_948468495.1 uncultured Dorea sp.
TTACTTCCTGTCCGTCCGGAAATGTAAAAGTAATTTTCGTAGTCTTCGGAGTTCTCTCCGTCCGTTTGACATAGATTACGGAAAATCTCGGCATGGGAATCGTCGCATGACCGATATCCCATGTTGCGAACTGCCTCGCGACAATGAACGCATATTCAGCAATCCTGATTGCCATAGAGCCGTCATCATAGCTCTGGCACTCCAGCAGATAAACCTCACTCCCTATCTTAATCAGGAAGTCAGAAATCTGCTCTTCTATTTCCTTGCTCCCGTCTGCCGTCTCACTTTCAGTCAAATATCCCTCTGACGGTAAAACCTCCACTTTTGTATCTAACGGGTACTCTTTCCCGAAAACGTCATTAATTACGGATATGAACAATCTCTTGTGCTTGCTCTTCATAGTCTTAAACACATTATCGTAATCCGGTGTTTTTTTCTGCATATTTCTTATCCTTTCACAATATTTCCCTCATCTTAAAAGCAAAATATTCTGTCTTTATTATATCGTGGTTTCCCCATTCTGACAACAGCGAAATCAATGCTTTCACCTTGAAACAAAACGTTTATTACCGTTCATTCACTCACAGTAACAATCTTTTTATTTATCCGGCAAATATTTTTCTGTTTCTATTACTGTATCCAATACCACATCTTTCATATCCTGCCCGCTCTTTTTCTTTGGCATAACATCATTCATATAGGATACCAATTCCGGTATTTCTTCTGGAATAATATTCTGATTGTCACCATACACATCTACTGTAATCAGTTCCTTTGCATGACCCATCAGCTTTGATACTGCTTTTGGATTAAAGTCACTCTTAAGCAGAAGCGTACAATATGTACTTCTTAAGTCATGCCATCTTATATCAGGTAATCCGGCGCTTTTAAGAAGATTTTTGTAATGTCTCCAATGAAAATCCTTGCTTCGCGGTTTTCCATAACTGGAACAGCAGATATAATCTGCATCTAAAAACTGCGATTTCCTACGGCTTCTGTTCTTTTCATATATCTTCCGTTCTTCCAAAACTGCCTCGAAAACATAATCCGGTATGGGAAGCACCCTCTTGCTAGACGATGATTTTAAAGGAAGTTCTCTTTTCGTCATAGTATTCTCGCCACTGGCATTGGGATTCCTGTCTAATTCTTTCCCCAGTTGGCGTTCTACTGTCAAGGTACGATTAATATAATCAACATCTGAATACTTCAATCCATTAATTTCTTGACGGCGCAATCCCATCAACACATTAAACAACACCTGCATATGGATTTGCGTCCTTTTGCTGGCTTCCAGTAAAATCTGTATCTGCTCCATTGTCAGTGTTTTCTGAATATCTATATTCCTGGTATGGTACGGTTTAGCTTCTACAATCTTTGGTAAATTAACCCCTTCTGCCGGATTCACTGAAACCAGCTTATGAGCCGTAGCATAGCGGAAAGACACATTCAGAACAGTCTTAACATGCCGCACAATATGGACTGAACACTCCGCGCGGTTCTTATACAGCCTCTGGATATCCTCTCTGCTTAGCTCCGTCAGTCTTTTTCTTCCAATATATGGAATGATGTGATGCTTTACTGTTTGCGAATAGACAGAATAAGTATTAAAGCTCCCGACTCTTTGTCTGATATCATATTCAAGCCAGTATTCCAAAAATTCTTTCAACCTTACATGACAGTTTACCACATAGGTGCCGTTACTTAACTCGCCTATCGTTCTCTTTTTAGCATCCTCTGCTTCCTTCTTCGTCTGGAATCCTGATTTCTGCTGTATATGTTTCGTGCCATCCTGATATTTCAGGATGACACGATAAGCATAATTATTTCGTTCAGGCAGTTTAAAGACTGACTTTACATCCCAGTCCACATAATTCTGCCTCTTTAAATCCAACACACTCTCACGCCCCTTCCGGCAGGAAACTATTATTTAAAAAACCGCGAATCTTCTCTGTCTCATCCATAACCTCGCAGTAATATTCAAACGTCGTATTCAGGCTTGAATGTCCAAGAAGCGCGGATACTTTTATCAGCGGAACTCCCTGCTCTGTCAGAATGCTTGCATACATGTGTCTCAGGCTATGGACAGTCAGATGCGGAAGCCCTGCCCTTCTGCAGAGTTTCGTCAATGCCATATTAAAGGAAGATGTGGCGTGGGGCAGACCATTTTCACTGCAGGACAAATAATCTCTGTCTATGTAAGCATCACCCAGCCTGGTCTTTCTAAACGCATTCTGCCCGTTTCTTTTTACAACCTCTTCCATAACTACTGCTGGAACTCTGAGGGTTCGATAACTGTTCGGAGTTTTAGGCGGCTTTTCGATTACCTGATATTCTGATATCTTAGCCTGTCCTTTTGGAATAATTGGATTGGACGTAATCTGCCGGGAAATCGTAACAGTCTTTTTAGACAAGTCAAAATCACCGTATTTGAGCCCCGCAATCTCTCCTTTCCGCAGACCTAAAAACAAACCGAGAAGTATTTCCAAATACCAGTTATTCTCCGAAGCCTCTTTCAAGAACAACCGTATTTCTTCCTACTACAATATATTTATGGTTAATATCCCTTACAGCCAGTAAGGAATTAT
>CAOKJI010000505.1 GCA_948468495.1 uncultured Dorea sp.
ATCAACTATGGACATCCCAGTTCCTGGAAATGGACGGCAGAAAACAACTGCTGACTTCCGGAGGTCTGGGGACTATGGGTTACGGCTTCCCCGCCGCAATCGGAGCCAAAATCGGCAATCCAAAAAGGGATGTGATTCTTGTATCCGGCGACGGCGGTTTTCAGATGAATATTCAGGAAATGGCAACAGCCGTCGCCTATGAATTACCAATGATCCTCTGCATACTGAATAATGGTTATCTGGGTAATGTAAGACAGTGGCAGGAACTATTCTATGACAGACATTATTCCTGCACCTGTATGCAGAGACGCCGAAGCTGCCCCACCAACTGTAGCCAGCCTGGCGAAGACTGTCCCGCATATACTCCTGATTTCATAAAACTAGCGGAAAGCTATGGCGCGTATGGCATCCGCGTCCAGAAAGAAGATGAGATGAAGGAAGCTCTTATCTGTGCGAAACAGTATACTCAAGGGCACTCTTTAACACATGCCCCTGCCGGGACTGGCAGACTTCATCCAGAGGGGTATACCCTCCGGGCATCCCGTATGGCCGTTCGGCCGTTTCATAAGGTATGCAAAACGCCTGTTGTTATTGAATTTATCATAGACAGAGAATGTAATGTGATGCCGATAGTACCGCCGGGTAATTCTCTGGAGAATATGATTCTGGAATAGGGATTTGGTTACTTGAACATTATCTTGGTCGCAGCACCGACCAAGATAGCGTTCAAGTAACCGTTCAAGATAAAACGCCAACCGAGCGACTTCTCTCTGCTCTTGGTAATGAAACTCTAAATACTGATATTTTCCCAGTGTGGTATCCGCAAGCAGCACAGCGCCTCACAGTTTGCAGGCCAGAGCAGGCGGCGTGTGAAATGTAACCTTGCCGCGGCGCAAAAAGAGACACCCTTTTTCAGTGTCTCTTTCCTCATCTATTCTTCTCTTAATCCAGCGCTCCATATACTAATGATTCGCTGTCCCTGAACACCGGAACAAAAGCTCCTCCCATCTCCGGTCCACTTCCTTCTGGAACGCTTCCAGAAGATATTCGTTCTCTTTCTTAAACAAATGCCTGAATCTTCCCTGCGGTTTTAAGAAATCCTCAATCGGCCTCTTATTCTTCGGCTCATAGTTCAGAATCCATTTTCCTTCCACCACTTCAAATAACGGCCAGTAGCAGGTCT
The DNA here is from genome assembly GCA_948468495.1 of uncultured Dorea sp. The sequence continues at coordinate 1,184 of CAOKJI010000505.1, forward strand.
CTACGGCCAGTTTACAGATTTCCATAATATCCGGCGTGTTGTATCTCCATCCTCTCGGACAGGGCGCCATAATATTTAAGAACGCCGCCCCCGGCGTATAAATCGCCTTTTCCGACTTAATATGCAAATCCTTGAAATTCTGTACAAATGTGGTTTGCGCCACGTAAGGCACGTCATGAGCGGCAATAATCGCCGCCAAATCCTTCCGGTTCTGGGGCTTTCCATTGCTCTGAGAACCAACCGGCGTGGTGGTGGTATCCGCATACATGGGTGTTGCAGAGGAGCGCTGGATTCCCGTATTCATATACGCCCCGTTATCATAGCACACATAGACCATATCGTGATTCCGCTCCATGGCCCCTGATAAGGATTGGAAACCGATATCATAGGTGCCGCCGTCCCCGCCGAAGGTGATGAATTTGTAAGTCTCATCCAGTTTCCCTTTCCTTTTCAACGCTTTGTATGCGCCTTCTACACCGCTCATGGTCGCCCCCGCATTTTCAAATGCATTATGGATATAGCTGTCTTCCCATGAGGTATACGGGTATGTAAAGGTAGATACCTCCAAACATCCGGTGGCATTGCCGATGACCGCCTTATCCCCTTCATGCAGCCCCCGAAGCACATTCCTTACCGCTAGGGTTCCTCCGCAGCCTGCGCACATTCTGTGTCCCGGAGCCAGACGTTCCGGTTTATTCATTGTTTCCTTGAAATTATAAGCCATCTTACGTCCCTCCTTACTCTCTGACGCCCATATAGCGGTACGTTTCACCAGCGTCATTGTTATCTATTATCGTCTTAAGCTCTGCAAATACCTGTTCCATATCCTCCACGCGCACATCGCGCCCGCCGAGACCATACACAATATTCACTGCCAGCGCGCTGCTTCTGGCCCGGAACAGAGCGGACATCACATCTGCCCCCAAAGGCCCTCCATGGTTGGTATACCCTTCCGCCCGGTCCATAACAGCAACCGCCTTTACATCTTTCAGCGCTTCGGCAATGGCTTCTGCCGGGAATGGACGGAACAAACGTATTTTCAGCAATCCGACCTTCTCTCCCTTTTCACGAAGCTTATCTATGGCGTCCTTGGTAGTTCCGGCTGCTGAGCCAATCATCACAACCGCCCTGTCGGCGTCCTCCAGACGGTATGCTTCAAACAAGCCGTACGCTCTGCCGGACAACTTCTGAAATTCTTCTGCCACCTCCAAAACCACCCGCTCCGCATGCCGCATTCCTTCCGCCTGATTCCGCTTCGCTTCCATATAATAGTCTGTTACGGAATAAGGACCGACTGCCATCGGACACTCCGGATTCAGAAGGTAATTCTCCGGCTCGTACTCTCCTACAAAGCTTTTTACTTCTTTATCTTCTAAAAGCTCAATATTCTCCACCGCATGG
>CAOKJI010000506.1 GCA_948468495.1 uncultured Dorea sp.
CCGATACGTTACTCAATGAATGGTAATATTTTAACATTTTTCTTAGAGGTATAGTAAATGGATAACTGTTTTTTTATACAAAACCTATGGACAAAAAGTAATAATCTATAGTCAAAATGACGGACAAATAAAAAATGTAGAGAAAATAGAAGAAATATGGAAGTAAAATTGCAAAAAAGAAGACTTCTGTTAAAAATAAATCTTTAACAGAAGTCTCCCGGAAAAAAGTTGGGTATAACAAACGATTATTTTAATATTTTTCATTAGGAGCAAAATAATCTTTTGTCATTTGGTCGGTAATAATACCTACAAAATTCATCATATAGCAGAAACATAGTTGAATGCTTTCAGTGGTCTTATTCTTAGCTTCATATAAGAGGCCGTTCATAGAGTCGTTAGCAATCTGAGCTAAAAGACCCTTAAGATGAACCACTGGAGGCTGGGATGGAACGGCAAAATTTTCGTATTTAAGATATGGATTTGCGATTAAATACATATAAGTGCCGCTGTTCATTCTTGCTTCCGCAACTTCTAATTCACCGCGCTTAGAGGGAAGCAGGCGGTAGCGGTGGAATGGACCTAAATTAATCAGCGTATTTGGCCGGAGTTTATATTCCAGACCATTGACACTGAGCGAGCCTGTGCCGGAGCGAACCAGGAAAAAAGTCTGATCCCGGTTATTGGTATAAGACATAGGAGTCTTAATATGCCGAAGATGCGCGTGGACGCTCTCAGGCAGTACATTATTGGCAAAATAGTCGTGAGCGCCGGAAAAAACAGTTCGATTCTGATTCCTGGTCTCTGTGATATCAGATTTAGCTAAGGTGTCTTTTGGCATGGTTATCATCTGCTTTCTTCAAGTAATTCTAAGATTTTGCTTCTTTTGTATGCTGCTCGGCCTGACGGCGCTGCTTTCTGAATTCCCCTGGCGAGACGCCGTTGATACCGAAAAATACCCGCGCCATCGTACGATCTGAGCCAAAGCCGGATTCGATGGCGATATCCATAATAGGAAGATTCGTTGTAGTGAGCAGAGACTCTGCGTAACGAACCCGGAACAATGACAAAATCTCCTTATAGCTGGAATTCAGTCTGGTCTTGAACTGAATACGCAAAATGTTCTTTGAGGTGTAGAGATCCCGGGTAATAATCTTGGAGTCAATTGGCTCCGACATATTCTCATACAGGTAACTGACGGCTGAAATCAGCGTCTCACTCATAATGGTTCCCCGGTATATCCGCCCATCCTTTCCATTGCTGAGGGACTGGTTTAAATAGGTCTGGGGCGTCATGCCCGTCATCGTCTTAAAACGGCGGAAGAATGTAATCTCTTCGTTAAAGCCTGAAATAGACGATATATAGTCAAATGAAAGGCTGTCGTATAAAAAGTATGCCATTGCATGTGCCAGACGCATCCGGTTTAGATACTGGCTGAAATTAAGGCCGGTAGCTATCAGAAGCGCATGATTCAGCGAAGACTCGCTTGAGTCCGGACAGACAGCAGCTACGACATCTGAAATTGTCAGGGGCGCTGTGCTGTGCGTGGCGATATAAAGGCTTGCCTTCCGGCTTAGTGGAAATGAGTCGAACTGATAAGTCTCCTTCACGCTCTTGGCAAACCGGTTATAAAGCAGTTCAATCTGCCGCAGAAATGAACTGCGGATTACTGTTGAACCGTAAGAGTTTATCTTGCTTAGTTTGTGATACTGCTCGAACAGATGCAGGATCTGCTCGACTTCCGCACCTTCAGGACCAATGACGGGAAGACTGTTCACAACTTCCGTCTCCGCGGAGGGAGAAATCCTGTTAAATGCATAGTAGTTCAGGAGTTGGTAATCATAAGCGCAGACCCACAGGTAAAGCTGACTGCCAAAATCCGGGCAAATTGTAAGTACCTGCGAGCACTGAATCCATGATACGCAGCCGGGCTGAACTGAAAATTCTTCTCCATTAATAATAAAATTACCATGTCCTTTTTTGACGAGAATGAAATAACTGTCGAATTCCATGACAGGGAACATCTCGCTGCTGACAGTGTGTTTCTGAAGCTTAAGATATTTGTCAGGTCCACAGAAAATGCCATTTCTGGGAAGCTCGCACAAAGGACGGATTTTTCTTTTCAAATCAATGATACTCCTTTAATTCCAGTGTGAAATGTCGAAATCCGATACTTCGGCATGTTGTAAAGCTATAGTTAAAGAGTACCATATTATAAGAGTGAAATCAATGAATTGTAAGTTTTTTAATCAAAAAGACCGCAGATACCCTTAAGGCATCTGCGGTATAAATTATGGTAATGGCTCCCATTCTTCAGGCTCCCACCCCTTTGGCGGAAGCGGATTGCGGTATTGACCGTTTGACTGATACTGATACATACGCATCGTTTTAATGTGCCATACGCCCTCGGCGTCTCTGATAAAATCATCGCAATAAATTACGCGTGTTTCGACATTATAGCTGTCTTCCATATATACGTGATGATCTTCGTACTGGAATACACCGCGTGCATGGTTACTGTCAATAATCCATACCAGAGGCTGATGCCCCATATGGGATGTAACCATGGGAAGATTACTCCATTT
>CAOKJI010000507.1 GCA_948468495.1 uncultured Dorea sp.
TATCCCAGCCCGCCTTACGAGGCACCATATATCCCTTCATGGTACGGTATCTGGGAATCATATCCTTAATTACCCGGGTCAGCACATGACCGATATGCGGCTTGCCGTTCGCCGTCGGAGGACCGTCATAAAAGGTATACGTCTCCCCCTCTTTCCGGTTCTCCATACTCTTCTCAAATATCTGATTTTCTTCCCAAAACTTTTCAACTTCCTTTTCACGATCTACGAATTTCAAATCCGTAGAAACCTTCTTATACATAACCAGCCTCCTTTTCCTGTCTTTAGAATCAAATATGCTTTTGCCATACAGAAAACGAAATCTCCCGTTATGACAAAAAGCTTCCGTCCTGAATAGGACGAAAGCTCAATCACCTCGTTTATAAACCACCTAAACATACTCTGACTATATGTCTTCCCTGTAACGGGGGAACTCCGTCGGTATCTACTAATTACTTATTATTCATTATACCAGCTCTTTCACAAGTCGTCTCTGCTATAACATAGCAGAAAAAGAACGTTCGACAACCGCAACTCGGAAGTGATATTCAGACTGTCCCTACTCACACCGGTCTTCCACCCTCCCCGGCTCGCTTAAGTCTTCAGAACATCCTACTGTCTTCGTCATCATTTTTCACACGATGTAATTATAGTCGACAACCCCAGAACCCGTCAAGACTTTTTTCAAACATACTCCCGTATATTCCCTCAACGCAATGCTGTTCACAGGATGTTTGGTAAACAGCGGATTGAATCAGGATACACTCTTTAAGCAGACAATTCAGAAGCGTTTTTAATGGAGATGAAATAGCGACTTACCGAGACTTAGGCACGAAGGCATTCCTGAGTGGCTTAGTCTCGGTTGGTCGGTAGTTCATCGGAATGTTGCTTCGTCTGCTTAGAGAGTGTATCCTGATTCAATCCGCGTCCTCCAGGCGACGTGTGAACTGCAATCTCAGCGTCTTCTTCGCTTTTCCTTTCGTTTCCTGGAAATATTTGTTACTATCCCGGCGATTCCCGCGCACACAGCAAGTATTCCCGCTACTCCGATAGCCGCAGCCGCTTTATACCGCTCCTCTTTCTCCTTTTTCTTTTCTTTCGCTTTGTCCGCCGCTTCCTTTTCCTTCTTCTCTTCCGCTTTTTTCTGCAATTCTAATTCTTTCTGCGCAGCTCTTTCCCTATTATAATAATCGCCGCTGACCGTCACTTCGCAAGTTCCTACCGGCATATTCTTATAGAAGTAAGTCACCGTTGCACCGTCTGTCCCGTCCTCATGAAGTACAATCTCTCTGTCAAGCTCGTCAAACTTCACCTTCTTTGGCAACAGCACATACGCGCCTTCTTCAACCCAGCGGTAATCTTCCTCCACATCATTTTCTTCAATAAAAACCATCTGGAAATTTTCAAAACCATATTCCAAAAGCGCCTTTGTATCCGAATACGGATGTCCTCCATACGTTCGCAAAACCACGCAGACCAGACGCCTCTCGCCATTATCCGCCAGCGTAATCAGCGTATTCTCCGCTTCTGTCGTGTATCCGGTTTTACCGCCTACCGCATATTCATAATAATCTTCATTGTCCTGTATCAGCATACGATGCTTTTGTTGGAAAATATGCTCTTCGACGGTATCCGACGCTGGAATCGTGTACTGCTGCGTCTGACAAATCTCGAAAAACTTAGGAAATTCAAACAGAGCGCTTCCTATCAGCGCCATATCTCTTGCACAGGTATAATGATTTTCATCAAATACACCGTTCGTATTAATAAAATTTGAATTATTTCCCCCAAGTTTCACACACTTCTCATTCATCTTTTCGATAAACCAGTCATATTCCTGTCCCTGGCTCTTTGCAACAGTCTCCCCGACCGCGTAGGCCGCCTCGTTGGCAGATGCAAGAAGCACCGCATACATCGCCTGCTCCAGCGTAATTACATCCCCCGCCTTTAACCCAATCGAAGCATAACCGTCCCCCAGACACGACAACGCGTCATTAGATATGGTAACCTGACTGTCCATGTCTCCCAATCGAAATGCCAGATGCGCCGTCAGCACTTTTGTAATACTCGCCGGATATTCATGTTTATCAATATTCTTCGCATACAGAATCGCGCCGCTGTCCGCATCCATCACAATACCTGCGTCTCCGTATGTACCTGGCCCTTTCGGCCAGTTTTTTATTTTATTCGTCTGCACCGGCAGCTCGTACGCCTCTTTAAGCGCCCTTTCATGAGCCTCCTTCGCTTCCTTTTCCGCCTTTTCTTCCTCTGTCATCTCACTCTCTGGTTTATTTTCTTCCCCGCCATTTTCCGAAACTTCGGCAGCCATTCCCGGATGCCCGGCCGCTACAATTCCAATTAACGCCGTCACCAAAGCCACAGCAGCCATCTGCCTCCATCGTCTCATAAAATACCTCCATAAAGTATTTATCATTGTCTTACACTGCGTACATCAGGTTAACAGCTATTATAGAATATCTGAAGCAAATACTCAAGGCCAGTAATACACCATTTCGGATTCACTCTTGGCACAATTTATGCTTTCTTACGGACTTTGCGGCAAAGTGCAAAGTCCTGGGCTGAA
>CAOKJI010000508.1 GCA_948468495.1 uncultured Dorea sp.
TCAAAAGCCTCCGTAAGACGCTCTACCTCCACTTCCGCCAGATATCCCAAGGTCCCCATATTAATGCCGAGAATCGGAATCTTTCGTTTCAGCAGTCTCGCCACCTCAATCAGAGAGCCGTCCCCGCCAATCACAACGGCACAGTCTATATCCTCCGGTATGCTCTCTGGAGCAATATTCTTCTGTTCGTCTTTCTCGCAGAGAAGGCAGCGCTTTCCCCTGCTCTCCAACAGTTCTTTTATCTCCCTTGTAATCTGCCCGTCTTTATCCTTACCATCGTTGGTTACTACAAAAAAACGCTCCATTCTCATATCTGTCATTCCTTATTTTGTAAGCTCTGCAAATGCAGACTCTACCGTCTGCCTCACGTCCGCCGTCCACTTCAGTTCCCCGGTCTCTCTTCCTGACTTCTCCAAATGAATCAAATATTCAATATTGCCCTCCGGCCCGCGAATAGGAGAATATTCCAGATTCAGCACATCAAATCCAATGGATAAGGCGTATGCCTTCACCATCTCTATCACTTCCACATGGGTACTCCGCTCCCGGACCACCCCTTTTTTACCGACCTTCTCTCTGCCCGCCTCAAACTGCGGCTTAATCAGCGCGACAATCTGCCCCTGATTCCGCAGATAATTCCGAACGGGAAGAAGCACCTTCGTCAGAGAAATAAAGGACACGTCAATGGAAGAGAAATCTACCGGTTCCCCCAAATCCTCCGGCGTCACATACCGGATATTCGTTTTCTCCATGCAGACTACCCGCGTATCCTGTCTCAGTTTCCAGGCAAGCTGACCCCGTCCTACGTCAATCGCATATACCTTAGAAGCTCCGTTCTGAAGCATACAGTCTGTAAATCCGCCTGTAGAAGACCCCACATCAGTACAAATCTTTCCCTCTACGGATACGTCAAACCGGCGCATGGCTTTCTCAAGCTTTAAACCGCCCCGGCTGACATAGGGAAGTACATGGCCCTTTACTTCAATAGAAACTGTCTCCGGAAATGAAGTCCCCGCCTTATCCTCTCTCTGGCCTTCTACAAATACATTGCCGGACATAATAACCGCTTTCGCCTTCTCTCTCGATTCGGCAAGGCCCCGTTTTACCAGTAATACATCTAACCGTTCTTTCATAATCTCTCCTGAATCACTTTTTACAGCCTGTCATTATTTCTTTCTGTGAATCAGCTCGCCAATCAGCCATTCCAGATACGGATTCTCCCCGGAAAGACTCCGAATCAGCTCAATCGCCTCCGCCGACTCTCTCTCCACCACTTTCTCAGCCTCCCGGATTCCAAGAAGCGTCACATAAGTGGTTTTCTCGTTCTTCTCATCACTGTGGATTGGTTTGCCAAGCACCTCCGCCGTACTGGTTACGTCCAGAATATCATCCTGTACCTGAAATGCCAGACCGACTTTTCCCGCCGCCCGCTCGGTAACCCGGAGTTCTTCCTCCCCGGCCCCTGCAAGTACGGCGCCAATCATCATCGCGCTCTCTAACAAAGCGCCGGTCTTCAAAGCATAAATAAAGTCTAAGACTTCTTTCCCAATTGCATGTCCGGTCTCCTTCACATCCACAACCTGTCCGCCTAACATGCCATAGATTCCGGCCTTCTTTCCAAGGATTCTGATTGCTTTTCCAATCTTAAGGCTTTCTTCCGGGTACTCCTCAAAAGCTGACGCCGCCGTCTCAAAAGCATAGTTCAGCAGTGCGTCTCCCGCAAGAATCGCCATGTCCTCCCCGTATACCACATGGGTCGTCTTCCTTCCCCTGCGCAGCTCGTCGTCGTCCATCGCCGGCAAATCATCGTGTACCAGCGAATAGGTATGAATCATCTCAAGAGCCGCCATAAAAGGCTCTACGACTTTTCCCGTTCCGCCAAACAGCCGGTAAGTTTCCCGCATCAGCATGGGCCTGAGCCGCTTGCCTCCTGCCATCAAACTGTACGCCATGGCTTCCATAATTATCTTCTGATATCCTTCCTCCTTCGGAAGATAACTGTTCAAAATCGCTTCAATCTCTTCTGTCTTTTTCTTCTGCAGTTCTTTGTAATCTGCCGCGGTCTCCGCCGTTTCCTTAAAAGTCATGTGTCCTGCCCTCCTCGTCCAGTATCTGTATCCGCTTCTCAACTCGGTCTATCTTCTCATTACAGGTTTTTAAGAGCTCCATTCCCTGATGGTACATCTGAAAGGACTTCTCCAAAGAGGCTTCCTCCTCCATATCCACGATTACCTGTTCTAACCGTTCAAAGACCTCCTCTAAGGTACAGTCCGCCAGCCCTTTCGTCTCTGTTTTCCGCTGCTCTGCTTTCTGCTGCTCTTCTATCTGAATCTCACTCATATCTTTCCTCCCTGATACCGGTTACCACCGCCTGAATCCTGCCGTCCGCCACATAGACAGACAACTGCTCTCCCTCCTGCACCTGCTTTATGCTCTTTACTGCTGCGGACCTCCCGTCTATATTCTGCTCCAGAAACGCATAGCCCTGACTCAGTTTCTCAAGTGGTGAAATCCCTTTCAGCCTCTCAATCATAATCGCAAGCTGATGCTTCTTTATCTGCAGCTTAGATTCCATCAT
>CAOKJI010000509.1 GCA_948468495.1 uncultured Dorea sp.
AGTTTATGGAGCAGAGAGGACCGGGACATACCTGCGGCGGCGAGCAGGTATTTACCACAGGATATTTAGATTACAAAGAGCAGATTAAAGAGACCATGGATGGTCTGGATTATATGAACGATCCGGATACGGTAAATAAGTATGAAGAATTAAAAGCGATGGATATCTCCTGCGATGCGGTGATGATTTTAGGAGAGCGCTATCATAAATTGGCTCTTGAGATGGCGGAGAAAGAGACGGACGGGGTAAGAAAAGAGGAGCTGCTTGAAATCGCGGCGAATCTTGAAGTGGTTCCGGCTCATAAGCCTCAGACCTACTGGCAGGCAATTCAGTTGTACTGGTTTACACATCTTGCCGTAACGACAGAGCTGAATCCATGGGACGCATTCAGTCCCGGAAGACTTGACCAGCATTTGAACCCATATTACGAGAGAGACGTGGAGGCTGGGATTCTGGACGATGAGAAGGCAAAAGAGCTGCTGGAGTGTTTGTGGGTGAAGTTCTATAATCAGCCGGCGCCGGTGAAAGTTGGCATTACGCTGAAAGAAAGCGCTACCTATACAGATTTTGCGAATATCAATACCGGCGGAGTGACGCCGGACGGACGCAATGGCGTCAATAACGTCAGCTACCTGATTCTGGACTGTATGGATGAGATGAAGCTGGTTCAGCCCAATTCTAATGTTACCATTAGTAAGAAGACGCCGGCGAAGTTTTTAAAGAGAGCCTGCGAGGTATCAAGAGAGGGATGGGGACAGCCTGCGTTCTACAATACGGAAGCCCAGATTATGGAGCTGGTAAATGCCGGGAAGAATTTGGAGGATGCGAGACGAGGCGGTTCTTCCGGGTGTGTGGAGACCGGAGCGTGGGGCAGCGAGGCTTACATTTTAACAGGATATCTGAATATCCCAAAGGTATTTCAGCTGACGCTGTTCAATGGATTTGACCAGTATTCCGGAAAGCAGATTGGCTTAGAGCTTGGCTATGCGAAGGATTTTAAGACCTATGAAGAGCTGTGGGAAGCATTTAAGAAGCAGCTGGAACATATTGTAAATATTAAGATTCGGGGTAACAATGTAATTGAAAAATTATATGCACAGGAGATGCCTGCTCCATGTCTTTCCGTTGTGACTAACGACTGTATTTCTAATGCAAAGGATTACAATGCAGGGGGCGCCAGATACAATACCAACTATATCCAGGGTGTCGGTATCGGTACGGTGACAGACTGTCTTGCCGCTGTGAAGTACAATGTATTTGATAAGAAGAACTTTACCATGGAAGAGCTGATTGAGGCCATGGAGCATGATTATGAGGGATATGACGTTATTTACCGTATGGTTCATGATAAAACGCCGAAATACGGCAATGACGATGATTATGCGGACGATATTATGCAGGAGGTATTTGAACTTTACCGAAGCACGATTACAGGCCGTCCTAACATGAAGGGCGGAAAATATGGCGTGGATATGCTGCCGACCACCTGTCATGTATACTTTGGCGATGTGATTCTTGCCACGCCAAATGGAAGGAAGGCGCATAAACCGGTATCAGAGGGCATTTCCCCGGAGAAATCTGCGGATACCAACGGGCCGACGGCGGTGATTAAATCCTGTGCGAAGATGGATCATCTTGCAACGGCCGGAACTCTTCTGAATCAGAAATTTACGCCGGATGTAGTTGCAGGCGAGGAGGGGCTTGAACATATGGCCAGCCTGATTCGCTCCTATTTTTCCATGGACGGACATCATATCCAGTTCAATGTGATTGACAGGCAGACGCTGATTGAGGCCCAGAAGAATCCGGAAGATTACAAGGATTTGATTGTGCGCGTCGCAGGATACAGCGATTTCTTCCGCAATTTAGATAAGCCGCTTCAGGATGAGATTATCGAGCGTACGGAGCAGTCGTTTCGTTAGCAGTTCCCACCCGCGCAGGTGGAAATAAATTCGGGCGGCTGTAAATCAGCGCTTGCATAGGATGAATGGATATGAAATAATGGGGAGTAGTGAAAACTGCTTCCCATTATTTACGAAGCGCACTTTTGTTCAAAGCGAAGAACAGGAAGGAGAAGACAGGATTATGGAATCAGAAAGGTTAAGAAAAGTGCAGGAACGGTTTCAGAAAGACCGTTATGCTACAGAGAACGGAGCTGTAATTGAGGAGGTGGGAGAAGGGTATGCCAGAATTGCCATGGAGCTTGACGGGCATCATTATAATGCGGTGGGAGGCGTCATGGGCGGAGCTGTCTTCACCATTGCCGATTTTGCATTTGCCGTAGCCTCGAACTGGCAGGGAAAGACGGTGGTTTCCCAGACTGCACAGATAACCTATCTTGGCAGAGTAAAGGGAAAGAAGATGATTGCGGAGGCAAAAGAGGTGAAGGACGGAAGGTCCATGTGCTATTATGTAGTGGAGGTCAGCGACGAACTTGGGAGCAAAGTGGCGCATGTGACTTCCAGCGGATTTCACGTAGATTAAAACAGGGTTTGGAGGTTCTTATGGGAAAATATGAAGAGATTGTGAAGGAGTGGCAGAAGAAGAAAATAGAGTGCGGGGCGGATTTAGAGCAGG
>CAOKJI010000510.1 GCA_948468495.1 uncultured Dorea sp.
GGACAGCTCTTCCACGCAGTCTTCCGGCACCATCAACTTTAACGCCCTCTGCTGGTTGATAATCTCCACGTAATCATGGAATCCTCCGTATTCTCCATCCAGCGTCCATGGAATCTCTACCTCTGACTCAAACGCTATCTGTTTTGCCTTAAATGTATACATATGTTTCGTGTCCACCTGCTCAATCAGAAGGGCCGCTATAATTTCCTGAAGCTCAATAGGATTAGACGGTTTGCGGATGAGAGTCACTTCAAACTCTCCGTCGTCAAACTTAACATTCTTACCTATCATGTTGCGGAATCCGCCTACAGACCTTGAATTTGTTACCATTCCATAGATAAATTCATCGGCTATTACTTCCTCGTCATGGGTTACCTTTATCTTATAAGACGGTACGTTAAACAGCCGCTTCGCCCCTTCCAGAATGTACGCCAGATGACCCAGTACGTTCTTCAATTCCTGCCTGGTCTCATAGGAAACATCGGTAAATAATCCAAAAGCTGCAATATATACAAACACATCATCATTAAACTGACCAATGTCACAGGGAAATGCAGTTCCATTTACCGCATTATCAGCCGCCGCCAGCAAATCTTTCGGAATATGCAGACTATTTGCAAAATCATTTGTCGTTCCTGTCGGAATATACCCTACCGGAATCTTTCTTTCTCTGCTCATCATTCCTGTCACCACTTCATCTATGGTTCCGTCTCCGCCGCTGCACACCACCAGATCATATTCTTCTGTAAATTCTGTAATCTTTCGATATGCATCCCTGTAGGCCTGCGTAGGATATATCATCACATCATATCCTGCTTTTACGAAAATATCCACAATATCAGATAAACTCTGTCTCAGCAGACCTTTGCCTGCACGCGGATTATACACAAACAACATTCTACTCATCCTGCCGCCTCCTATCCTGTAATATGACGTCTAAATAAGATTAAGAAAAGAGGCATATTCCATGCCTCTTCGTATGTAAAACTTTATCGGACGAAGTCCTCCAACCCGAAGGGTATGCATTAGGGGGTGCCCCTGGGTATTAATTCTTAGACGACAAAAAATTCTCGACACCCTGTATTGCATCCTCTTCATCCTCACCGTCAGCAACAACTGTGAGTTTCTCTCCATTGCCAAGCTGCAAGCTCATCATTCCCATAATACTCTTGGCATTAATCTTCTTATTCTCCAGCTCAATATATACTGTGCTGGCATATTGATTGGCTTCCTGAACTAACAAAGCAATCGGCCTGGCGTCCAGACCCTCGCTCAACTTGAACGTGATAGGTTTCTTAATCATGCTGTCCCTCCCTGATTGTCCCTTAACTTTTCTGCTATTTCACTCAATTTCCGAAGCCTGTGATTCACTCCGGACTTTCCAACCGGCGTATCAAGAAGCTCCCCCAGCTCCTTCAGTGTCGCCTCCGGATAATCAAGACGTGTAAGGGCAACGTCTCTTAGTCCTTCCGAAAGCTTGTCAAAACCGATACTCTCGCGGATAAAAGCAATATCTTCTATCTGCTTAACCGCGGCGGATACGGTCTTGTTAATGTTGGCTGTCTCACAGTTCACCTTACGATTCACTGTATTGCGCATCTCCTTGAGAATCCGAACATTCTCAACTTCCATCAATGCCACATGCGCTTCCATGACATTCAGCATATCCACAATTCCGGTTCCATCTTTTAAGTATACAACGTAACTCTTCTTCCTCCTGACAATCTTAGCTTCCATCTGAAATCCTGTCATCAGATGCTGCAAATACTGCGCCATCTCCTCTGTCCCGCATACAATCTCAAAGTGATAAGACTTTCTCGGATCGCTGATGGAACCCGAAGCTAAAAAAGCTCCCCTGAGGTATGCTCTCTTACAGCATACCGCCTGTACCGACGCATTCCGAACGGCCTTGAGACCTCTGCCCTGAGCGAGAAAATAATACATCCTGCTTCCAGTCTCTGGATTGCTCCGAATAGAAGTGTACGAAGAAACTTCACCCCCTATATTATATGTTTTTTCTACTAATGTAAAGCATTTTCTCACAACAGCCTCATTTTCCGTATGAATGGTAAGAATTTCCTCCCCTCCCCCATCCACTCTAAATGTCCCGCACATCGCGCTGATTGCCGCTAATTCTGCCAGAAGGCAGTGCCGTCCTCCCGGAAACTGTCCCGCTAACTCTTCCTTAACCTTACTCGAAAATGACATCTCGTATCCCTACTTCGCCTTTGTTATTGCATCCTTTTCGATATCTCTGTGTTCTATCTTGATTCCATAATCGCTTTCCGCCTCTGCCAGCGCATCATACAGCGCGTTCGCCAGCGTAACTGAGCGATGCTTTCCTCCGGTACATCCGATACCGATTACAAGCTGGGTCTTCCCCTCTGTAATATAGTTCGGAATAAGAAAACGTACCATGTCTGTCAGCATATTCAAAAACTTCCCCGCTTTATCATTTTCCATCACATAGTCCTGTACAGGTTTATCATTACCGCTTAGAGACCTTAGCTCTTCTATATAATAAGGATTGGGAAGAAATCTGACGTCAAACACCAAATCCGCGTCGCT
>CAOKJI010000511.1 GCA_948468495.1 uncultured Dorea sp.
CTGTGGATTTGGCAGCAGAAGTCCAACAATATTCATGATCTGCATTCGGCAATCTGGGACAGCTGGGCGGATGAGAACGGCTCCATCGGTAAGGCGTACGGCTATCAGATGGGAGTAAAGCATTCCTATAAAGAGGGAATGATGGACCAGGTGGACCGGGTCATCTATGATTTGAAACATAATCCTTACAGCAGACGGATTATGACAAATATGTACGTACATCAGGATTTGCATGAGATGGCGCTGTACCCTTGCGCATACAGCATGACCTTTAATGTCACAAAGGAAAAAGGAAGCGATAAGCTGACCTTGAATGCGGTGCTGAATCAGCGCTCTCAGGACGTGCTTACGGCTAATAACTGGAATGTGTGCCAGTATTCGGTGCTGCTTCATATGCTGGCTCAGGTGTGTGATATGAAGGCCGGAGAATTGGTTCATGTGATTGCGGACGCGCATATCTATGACAGGCATATTCCGCTGGTGAAAGAATTAATCGGCAGAAAGCCGCTTCCGGCGCCAAAGTTCTGGCTGAATCCGGAGGTTCATGATTTCTATGAGTTTACGAGAGATGATGTGAAGCTGATAGATTATGAGACCCATGAACAGATAAAAGATATTCCAGTGGCAGTATAGAATGTAAGAAGATTTTTGCCTGTTTCCGTCAGGCAGCACCCATCCGTACAGGTGGAAATTTTTCAGGCAGAATAGTTTGAGGTGAGAAAGATATGAAATTAATTGTAGCGGTAGATAAGGCGTGGGCAATTGGAAAGAATAACCGCTTGATGTGGAGTATTCCGGCGGATATGAAGTTTTTCCGGGAGACTACAAAGGGTAATATTGTGATTATGGGAAGAAAGACCTTAGAGAGCTTTCCGCAGAGCCAGCCGTTGGCAAATCGTGTGAATATTGTGATTACAAGGAATGAAAAATACAAAGTAAAGGGCGCGGCAGTGGTTCACAGCGTGGAGGAAGCTCTTGCTGAGAGCAGGAAATATGAGGGGGATGTGTATGTAATCGGAGGCGAGAGCATTTACCGGGCTATGCTGCCATACTGCGATACCGCCCTGGTGACAAAGATTGACCATACCTATGACGCGGATACGTATTTCCCGAATCTGGACGAAGATTCAGAGTGGGAGATGACAAAAATAAGCGAGGAACAGACTTGCTTTGATTTAGAGTATTACTTTACCGTTTATGAGCGGGTGGAGAGTGTGTAGAAACAAATGAGAATTTTAACAATTACAGCACAGAAGCCGAACAGTACCGGAAGCGGATTCTATTTGACGGAGCTGGTAAAGGCATTTTCAGAAGAGGGGCATGAACAGGCGGTGCTTGCAGGGGTTTATCAGGAGGATAAGGTGGAATTGCCGGAGGGGGTAAAATTTTTTCCGGTATATTTTAAGACAGAGGAACTTCCTTTTCCAATTGCAGGAATGTCGGATGAGATGCCTTATGAGAGTACGGTATACGGACAGATGACGGAGGAAATGGTCGGCCGGTTTGAGCGGGCGTTCCGAAAGGCGGTAAGGAATGCGGCGGATGATTTCCGGCCGGAGCTTGTTGTCTGCCATCATTTGTATCTGGTGACTTCTATTGTCAGGAAGGAACTTGCGCATGATAAAGTATGCGCTTTCTGCCATAATACGGATTTAAGGCAGATGAAGAAGATTCCGTTAAAGCGGGAATATATCCGCAGACAAATCCCGAAATTAGACGCCATATTTGCCCTGCATAAAGAGCAGAAAAAAGAGATTATGGATATCTATCCGGTAAAAGAAGAACAAATAACGGTTGCAGGGACCGGATATAATTCAGGGATATTTTTCTGGAACCGGGATTGCGTTGAGGCGTCAGGAACGCTGGAGGTAAAAAAGGACCATGGGAGGGCCGCCGGGTTTAAAGAAGCAAAAGGTCTGCCGGAGGAGGCCGGGTTAGCGTCAGAGAGACCTCTGCGGCTGATTTATGCGGGAAAGATTGCAGAAAAGAAGGGCGTGGAAAGTTTGCTCAAGAGCCTTTCTTTCTTGTCATGGGACGCGGATGAACTGGAGGTTTTTCTGGCGGGAGGAGCCGGGAATCAGAAGGAATATAACAGGATTCGTGAGCGGGCTAAGAAGTGTAAGTATCCGGTGTATTTTCTGGGGAAGCTTTCACAGAATGAGCTTGCGAAAGCGTATAACAAAAGCGATATTTTTGTACTTCCTTCTTTCAGCGAGGGACTTCCATTGACAATGATAGAGGCTATGGCCTGCGGCTGTAAAGTGATTGTAACGGAGTTGCCGGGAATCCGGCCATGGATAGAGGAGAATGTGGAGCATGCCCCGATTTTCTACGTGAGACCTCCCCGTATGCAGAATGCGGACGAGCCGGCGCCGGAGAGCCTTAAAGAGTTTGAGAGGGAAATCGCCCGAACGATTGAAGCTAGTGCAGCCGCTCCCTATACAGGATGTCCGGACCTTAGCAGAGTGTCCTGGAAAAATATCTGCAGGTTAGTACAATCCTTAAGGTAACAATTCACACGTTGACCAGTATACAGTAGATTGAAGCAGGCGAATGTCTCTTAGCAGA
>CAOKJI010000512.1 GCA_948468495.1 uncultured Dorea sp.
GAAAAAGGAACTACTTTCTCATCTCCAAACTGTTCTTCCATTTTAGAAAAATCAATGCTTCTCTTATCCATCCTTGCCGGCGTTCCCGTTTTAAAACGTCTCATTTCAATACCCATAGATAAAAGAGAATCCGTCAAATGATTTGCAGCCTGAAGGCCGTTAGGCCCCGTATAAGTAATAGCCTCGCCGCACAGACATCTGGCTTTTAAATAGGTTCCGGTACATAAAACAACCGCCTTGCAATTATAAATAATACCTGTAAATGTTTTAACCCCGGTAATTTTTTTCAGAAATCTGTTTTCACATTCTATTTCTTTAGAATCCTGAATTTTCTCCCAAAGAAGTTCGCAAATCTCCGCCTGCTTTACTGTAAGATTTTCCTGATTTTCAAGAACCTTTCTCATCACCCGGCTGTATTCCGCCTTGTCCGCCTGCGCACGGAGAGAATGAACCGCCGGGCCTTTTGAAACATTAAGCATCTTTGACTGAATAAAAGTCTTATCAATATTCTTACCCATCTCTCCGCCAAGGGCATCCACTTCCCTCACAAGGTGACCTTTAGAAGATCCTCCTATGTTAGGATTACAGGGCATCAATGCAATACTGTCCACACTCACAGTAAATATTACAGTTTTAAGTCCAAGCCTTGCGCAGGCAAGAGCCGCCTCGCATCCCGCATGTCCGGCGCCAACCACACAAATATCCACATTATTTTCTATACCTTTTAACATCTCTTAACATCTCCTGGACAATAAATATTCAAAACCTATAAATCAAGAGCCGTTACTTCCCCATACAAAACTTTGAAAAAATTTCATTAATCAAATCTTCTCCCACTTCTTCACCTGTAATTTTACCAAGACTTGCATAAGCGTCCATCAAATCAATAGAATAAAAATCCTCCGGCATATTATCTTCAAGACTTGATTTTACATGAGTTAAACTTTCCAGGGATTCCTCTAAAGCCTCCTTATGCCTTAAACTGGTAATCATAATCTCACTATCCGATGATATACTCCCTGTAAAAAACAACTTTTTAACTGCATCCTCGAAATCATCCATACCTGTATTTTCTCTGGTAGAAGTTCTTATTATAATGACATCCCCCTGTCTATCCTTAAATTGTCTCTTAAAATCCTCCAGAAAAATTTCAGAATTCAAATCAGATTTATTAAGCAATATAATACATTTTCTTTCCTGTATCATATCCATTATTTCAAAATCGCTTTCATCCAAAGGAATAGAAGAATCAACTACATAGACAATCAAATCAGCTTCCTTCAAATATTTTTTTGCCTTATCAACGCCAATTTTTTCTATAACATCATCTGTAAAACGAATACCCGCTGTATCTACCATATGAAGATGAATATTATCAATCAAAATATCCTCCTCAATAATATCCCGCGTAGTACCGGCAATATCGGTAACAATAGCTCTGTCCTCTCCTGCCAGTATATTTAATAAAGAAGATTTGCCTGCATTTGGCTTTCCCACAATAACTGTTTTAACACCTTCTTTTATTATCTTTCCATTTTCAGATAAACACAATAATTTTTCTATATCTTCAATTAATAAATCTATTTTCAAGCTTAAATCTTTCGGATAATTATCCAGACTAATATGCTCAGGGTCATCCAATGCCGATTCAATAAATGCAATTTCATGAAGAATCAGTTGACGATATTCAACAATTTTTTTATGGACAGAGCCTTTAAGCTGTCTGACGGAATTTTTCAAAGCCATATCGTTTTTTGAAGAAATGACATCCATAACGGCTTCCGCCTCCGATAAATCTATTCTTCCGTTTAAAAAAGCTCTCTTTGTAAATTCTCCGGGCTCCGCCAGCCTTGCTCCGTTTTTTATAACAAGCTCCAATATACGCTTCATCACAAGCACGCCGCCATGACAGTTAATTTCTACGGTATCCTCGGCTGTAAAGCTATGGGGTTTTTTCATAACGGAAACCATAACCTCATCTGTCAATTCTTCTCCTTCATAGATAAATCCATAATGAATCGTATTTTTTTTATATTCCTTTAAAACTCTGTTATTATTTTTATCTCTGTAAATACAGTCAACAATATCAATTGAATCGTCTCCGCTTACTCTTATAATTCCTATACCTGAATTACTCATGGCAGTTGCAATGGCGGCAATTGTATCTCTTTTCATAAAAACTCCAATTCTAAGAAACGCTGCCGCGCTTTGCGGGTCAGCTTATTGTAAAAAAATGTTGGGGGATTTCCCCAACATTTTTAATAAGATAAAATATTTAAAACATTTTACTGTCTCTTTAATGTAACCACTACTCTTCTGAAAGGCTCTTCTCCCTCGCTGTGAGTGGTAACATATCTGTCGTTCTGCAAAGCAGAATGGATAATTCTCCTCTCGTAAGGATTCATTGGCTCTAAGGAAACGGAGCGCTTTGTTCTCTTAACCTTATAGGCAATATTCTTTGCAAGATTTTCCAGAGTTTCTTTCCTTCTCTTGCGGTAATCCTCCGAATCTACCTTTACCATTACATATTCTTCATAGCCTTTATTTACCACCAGAGATACAAGAT
>CAOKJI010000513.1 GCA_948468495.1 uncultured Dorea sp.
TATCAGAATACGCTGGCAAGGCTGCAGATGGATTTTGCTACCGAGGTGGTTGACGGCGGAGGGCGGACGACAGGAAGACCGGTAAGAACCGGGGACCAGTCGGGGATACTGCGCTATCTTATCCTGAGCCTTGCGGCGGGGCTGACGCTGCTTATGACGGCAATTGTGAGACTGCGCGGAAACCGGGAGAGTGTGGCAGTCATGGTGGGTGAAGCACATGGAAACCGGGAGAGAACGGCTGGCGTGATGAATGAGGCGCGTGGAAACCGGGAGAGAACGGCAGGCATGGCGAATGAGGCACGCGGAGGCCGGGAAAGGACGTCTGGTATGGTGAATGAAGCGCGGGGAAACCGGATGGAGGACTCTGTGATGAGTGAAGAGACAGAGAGAAGGGGGCGGAGATAAGATGAAGTATTGGAATCCTATACGGAGAAGTCTTCTGATTCTGTCCATACTGGTTATGGCGGCCGGTCAGAGCGTATTAGCATCAGATACGGAAATAACGCCGTATACCTATACGGTCCGCCTGTTTGCTGGAAATCAGGACGTAGGCGTACTGACAGGGGAAGGCGTGAACGTGGTATCTTCCGGCAGCGCGGCTGTGGAATACCGCGATGATTGTGTCGAGATTACGGGACTTCAGTATGACGATATGGTATATATTTCGGCAGGTGACGCGGCCCGGGCAGTAGACGAAAGATATTATGTAAAAGGCGTCAGGATTGCGGGAAGAGATACCGATGAGGAGGGAAATGCCGCTTCCAATTTCCGCGTTGACGGGGACCGGGATTTTGTTATCGGTTACGGAGTCAGCGGAGATATGGCGGCTTATACGGTAAATTATCTGGACGCGGACGGTAACGCGCTCTTAGAAAGCGATACCTATTACGGTAATATCGGCGAGCGGCAGTTTGTGTCGGCCCGTTATGTGGAAGGCTATGTGCCCCAGGCATACAATCTGGTAAAGACTCTTTCGGCAAATACGGAAGAGAATGTATTTGACTTCCGGTACAGAACGGAAACTGTGAGTACCGCAACAGGAGGCGGAACGCTCACAGCTACGCCGGGAACGGCAGGAGGAACAGGAACAGCCGGAGGAGGTACGGCAGAAGGCGGTCAGACTGCAGCAAATGCGGCTGCTCCCGCGGAAGGCGGCCAGGCTCCGGGAGCTGCGGCAGGCGCAGAAGCAGGAATGGATGAAGTAGAGGTTCCCGAAGAGGAAACGCCGCAGGATTTGGTAGATTTGGACGAAGAAGATACGCCGCTGGCGAATAGGAGTCTGGACGGAAACGAACGCCCGGGAACCAGAATGAGCTATCTTCCAATCTATATTGCAATCGGGGCCGCGGCCGCCGTCACGCTTCTGGTGACAGCTATTTATCTGAAAAAACGGCGGAAAAAATCTGTTTCGCCGGAGGAATTGCTTGAAAATATCCGTCATGACGAGTAACGATTATGGACAGAGACAACAAAGAAACGCAGAGCAGGATAAATGAAGAGAGAGAAGTACAGGGCAGGGACAGCAAGGCGCGAAAGGCCCGCGGACAAATGAGAGACGGGGAAGCGGTCCGGGATAAAGCATGCAAAGAAAAAGAGAATTGCAGCGGGAAGCTGGCAGCGGTCTGCAGAATTACAGGAATGCTGCTGATTCTGGCGGTTATCCTTCTGTGTTCCGCCCTGGTGTTACCGGGAATATTCGGCTGGCATATGTATCATGTTATCAGCGGGAGTATGGAACCGGCGCTGAAGGTGGGAAGCCTGATTTATATTCATGAGGATTTGCCGGAGGATGTGCAGGAAGGAGATATTATTGCTTTTTACAGCGTGTCAGTCGAAGTCCGCCCGCCGCAGGAACAGGAATTAGAGAGTGATTCTGGAGATAGTTATCCGGATGACAACAGTATTGTTACGCACAGGGTTGTGAAGAATAATGTGGTTTCCGGCAATTTCCGGACTAAGGGAGACGCGAACGGCGGCGAAGACCCCATGCCGGTAGATTATGATTTGTATATAGGCAGGGTGAAACTCTCTGTTCCGTATATGGGCGCGATACTTACGATTATGACTTCTCTGGAAGGGAAGATTCTGGCGGTATGCGTTGTTGCGGCGGGAGTTTTGCTGAATTTAGCCGGTTCACGTGGTGATTACGCTTCACGGCATGCGGGCCGTTCATAACAACTGTTACAATATTCCAGCTGTGCGGATGGGAAATATTTTGACTAGAGGCAAATTCTATTGTATAATAAATGTTAATGCATAAAAAATAAATAACTGCTACATTCACGCCGCATCTGTCTCTGAAAGGCTGGCAGTATGCAGGCGTAGTAGAGTGCGCCGGGGGTTTCGTGCTTTGTTATCGGTGATGTATACAAGGTGAATGTGGGAGTTATTTATTTTTGGTGTATTAGGGGAAATAAATGGGATAAAGGAGTTGAAGCAGATGAAATATCCAAAAGTATTGCAGATTTTGGCGCTTGCAACGGCAATCACAGTAGCGGCGCCAGGCATTGTGATTCCTGCACAGGCGTCTGAGACGATGGAGACCCCGGAGGAGTATGCGGGGC
>CAOKJI010000514.1 GCA_948468495.1 uncultured Dorea sp.
GCATGGAACGCTGCCGCAAGAAAATAATCGCCGAAGAAGGCTATATTCCAATAGAAGGTACTCTGAAATTAATGGCCTCTCTGAAGGAGGCCGGTATCAAAATAGCTATTGGCTCTTCCTCTCCAAAAGCAGAGATTGAAAAAGTCATGGATGCTGTGAACATCCGCAGATACATAGATACCGCCGTATCTGCCGGTGACGAATGTAAAGAAGGAAAACCGAACCCGGAAGTATACCTAAAAGCCGCGAAACAGCTGAACGTAACTCCTAAGAACTGTCTGGTAATCGAGGACGCCTCTCCCGGCATTCTCGCTGCCAGACGCGCCGGAATGTACGCCCTCGGATACCAGTCCGGATTCGGAAATCAGAATTATGAGCACGCTGATTATGTAGTGACTTCTATGAATGACGCGAATATCGCATTGTGCAGAAAAATCACTGCATCTCCGCGATAACCTTCCGCATCTTCCGCAGGCCTTCGCCTCTGTGACTCAGCTCATTCTTCTTCTCTGGTGTGAGCTGGGCGCTGGTGCAGCCATATTCCGGCAGATAGAAAATTGGGTCATAACCGAATCCGTTCTCTCCGGCAATCTCATACCCAATCCGCCCCTCCATGGTCCCTCTGACCACCCGCTTCGTCCCATCGGGAAATACCGCTGCAATGGCGCATACAAATCTGGCGGTGCGCTTCTCATCCGGCACGCCGTCAAGTCTTCGTATCAGCTCATTATTTTTTATATCATAAGAGGTGTTCTCCCCCATATATCTGGCGGAATAGATTCCCGGCTCCTTATTCAGATAATCAATCTCTAAACCGGAATCATCCGCTAACACAACCGCGTCCCTGTACTCCGGATTCTGTGCGGCAATCCTTGCAATCTCCGCCGCCGTAATCATAGCGTTCTCTTCAAATGTAGCGCCGTCTTCCACCACGTTCGCGGCGATTCCCGCCTCTTTCTGCGACAGGATTTCCACCCCCAAATCCGACAGTATCATCCGTATCTCTTCCATCTTATGGGCATTGCCCGTTGCAAATATTATCTTTTTCATCTTCTCATCCTTTCTGTTACCGCATCATTTCCTATCGTTTCTCTTGTCTCTTCGGCGGTTTCGGTCCCTCAAACTGGTAAAAATAGGTTTTTAACATTCCATTATAGATTTTCCGGTTTTTATCCGCCTTCCGGCCAAAGTACCGTTCCGCATCCTCATAACTGGTAATCATATAGGCCGACCAGGAATCCAGCATACGGAAACTCTCGCCAAACGCCCGATACAATTCCGGCAAATCCTTCTTATCCTCCAGTCGTTCTCCATAAGGCGGATTCGTAATTATAAACCCATATTTCTTTGGATGCCTCAGCTCTCTCACATCCCTCTCCTGAAAATGAATCAAATGGTCCACTCCCGCTTCTCTGGCATTCCTTCTTGCCACTTTAATGACGGATGAATCGACGTCGTATCCCTGGATATCTATATCAAGGTCGTCCTGAATCAAATCATTTGCCTCTTCTACCGCAGCATACCAGTTCTTCTTTGGCGCCAGATTCGGCCACTCCTCCGCGACAAAAGAGCGATTCATACCCGGTGCAATCCCCGCTGCCATCATAGCCGCTTCTATAAGAAATGTTCCGCTGCCGCAAAAAGGGTCTACCAGAATCCTATCCTTTTTCCAGGGCGTCAGCATAATCAGCGCCGCTGCCAGAGTTTCCGTAATCGGAGCTTTTCCCGACACTTCCCGGTACCCCCTCTTATGCAGCGAAACGCCCGTCGTATCAATCCCCACTGTCACCACGTCTTTCTTAAGAAATACCCGAACCGGATAGGAGGCTCCATCCTCCGGAAACCATTCCATATGGTAACGTTCCTGGAGCTTTTTTACCATAGCTTTTTTCATAATAGACTGAATATCCGAAGGACTAAACAACTTACTTTTTATAGAGGCGGCCTTCGCCACCCAGAATTTCCCGTTTTTCGGTATGTATTCTTCCCAAGGCAATTTTTTTGTTTCCTCAAACAACTCTTCAAACGAAACCGCCCGGAAGCTCCCCACCTTAAGCAGAACGCGCTCTGCCGTACGCAGAAAAATATTAGCCTGACAAATTGCCTCCGCGTCCCCATAGAAGCTGACACGTCCGTCTTCCACCTCTGATATCTCATAGCCAAGATTAATAATCTCTCTTTTTAAAACCGCCTCCAGGCCAAAATGACAAGGAGCAATCAACTCAAATCTCTTCATATCTCTCTCCCGCAAATCGTAACAATTTACCCAATCCGTCCTGCATATTACTACTACATCTTACTTGCCGCCCTCTCCGCCTGTCAAGTACCAATAATAACTAACCGTAACCTCTGCAGCCAACTTGTTACATTTCACACGCCGCCTGCTCTGGCCTGAAAAGGCTCTGCCTGTGCGGTCCGGAACTGCCTGCCGAAAACAGAGCGCTTTGTCAGGCGATGCATGAAAGGGCGCTTTTAACGGAGGTGAAATCCACTGCTTACCTACAGAACCTGCCACTGGCAGCTTCCTTCGGATGCATGGCAACGAAGACTTGGATGCGAAGGC
>CAOKJI010000515.1 GCA_948468495.1 uncultured Dorea sp.
TTTTATATTCTAATTTCAATTACTACAGTTTATACCATATAATCGGAAATATCCTTCTTCTGTTTCCTATGGGCTTTTATATGGGAATATTCATCAGGAATTACAATGGCAAACGAAATATCGCCGCCATTTTTCTCGTGTCCCTGACTATAGAAATCATTCAACTGCTTATGTCCTTTTTTTACCTGGGAAACAGACTTTTCGACATAAATGACTTACTGTTCAACACAATTGGCGGTATCGCAGGATATTTATTGTACCTTTCCCCTATAGGACAATACATTTCAAATCTATACGCCAAATAATTCCTATACTCTAATTATATACCCTCTCATGTCAGTCCTGAAGGTCTTTATAAAAACACTGGTACGTAAAACAGTTACCGAATAAGCATCAATAAACACATAACGCAATCACAATCTACCCTCTTGCAATATTTCCCAAAATACGTTATATTATTTCCAATGCGGTATATAAATATTACGCATAATTTCAACAAAAAGAAGGAGTGAACATTTCATTGGACTCGGGTGACGCCATACAATTAATTGTATTACTGTTATTATTATTTCTTTCCGCTTTTTTTTCATCCGCGGAAACTGCAATGACTACTGTAAACAAAATCCGAATGCGAACTTTAGCCGAAGAAGGGAATAAGCGTGCCAAAACGCTCTTGCATATTACGGAAAATTCCGGCAAGATGCTGAGCGCTATCCTGATTGGCAACAATATCGTCAACCTGTCCGCGGCTTCGCTGACTACGACTCTGGCGTACAGCCTTGGCGGTTCTTTCGTAGCAATTGCAAGCGGTATCCTGACGCTTTTAATCCTGTTATTCGGGGAAATCACGCCAAAAACCATGGCCACGATTCATGCAGAGAAGATTTCCCTTGCCTATGCGCCGATTGTCAGCATTTTTATGAAGCTGATGACGCCGCTGATTGCCATTGTAAATGGCATGGCCATGGGAATCCTGACCCTGCTCAGGGTAGACCCTAATGCCAAGCGCACTCTGATGACCGAGAACGAACTTCGCACTATCGTGGATGTGAGCCATGAGGAGGGCGTAATCGAATCAGAAGAAAAGGAGATGATCTACAACGTATTTGACTTAGGCGACGCCAAGGCAAAAGACGTTATGGTTCCGCGCGTCCATGTAACCTTTGCAGATGTGGAGAGCACCTATGATGAGCTGATTGCCATCTTCCGGGAGGACAAGTTCACACGTCTTCCTGTATTTGAAGAGACTACCGACCAGGTGATTGGTACAATTAACATGAAGGACCTCCTGTTATACGACACCAATAAGCATGATTTTCATGTGCGGGATATCCTGCGGGAAGCTTATTTCACTTACGAATATAAGAATACGGCCGAACTTCTAATCGAAATGCGGCAGGCGTCTTTTAACATTGCCATCGTACTGGACGAATACGGCGAGACGGCCGGCTTAATCACGCTGGAAGATCTGCTGGAAGAAATTGTAGGAGAGATTCACGACGAGTATGATGAAAATGACGAAGACTTTATTATAGAATTAGGCGAGCGGGAATACAGCGTAGAAGGCTCCGTCAATCTGGAAGAGCTGAACGGCAAGCTAAACTTAAACCTGTCCTCCAATGATTACGATTCCGTAGGCGGACTGATTATCGAACATCTCGACCGTCTTCCGGAAGTTGACGACGAGATTACTACCGCGGACGGCATCCGCATGGTGGTGGAAAAGTTAGACAAAAACCGCATTGAGCGGGTTCACATGTATCTGCCGGAACCGGCAGAAGAAGAGGACTCCTAACCAGAGTCCTCTTCTATAATTTCAAACTATTTCTATTACTTGATAGTGTTCCAGCAATATTTTTTCCGCCTCCGCATTCCAGCATCCCTGATGCCGTTCACAGGAATCCGCAAGTTTTTTAAAGAGTTTATCATTTTCTCCAAGCTCCCGGAAATCTTCGATTGCCGTCAGCGGCAAATCAATATGCGGATAGATTAGCTTCTTTCCGCCCGGTATCTCCGGCAGATTCAGCGTCGCTTCCGCCGCACTTTCCAGCCCGCCGATATGGGTAACCATAACCGCCGGATGAATCCGGCCCTCTTCCATCAGCCTAAGCGCCTGATATACGTCCTCTGTCGTGCTCCCGGTAAAGCCGACCGTATGAGTTCTGAGATAATGCACATTGTAAAAATTGATTGACGCAGATAAACTTCTGTCTACCGGTCCCGCAAAGAAATTCAGACAGCCGTCCTCCGCAAGCAGCGCGTCCGCCTGTTCTGCCAGACTCCGAACAGGCGCATATACAAATGCATCGTCATACCCATGACCTCCCGTCAGCTCCATCAGCTCTCTTACCGTATCCTTACATTCGGATGTATTAATCAGAACAAGCTCCGGACCGCCGTCATCCGTTCCCAGCATCCGCTTTGCCCGCTTTAGCCGTTCATCCGAAATATCCGCCGCAACCACCAGTCCGGGACCATGCTCCATATGGAGCGCGTAATCCGTACATTCCAGCCCCATCGGACCGCAGGCTCCAAAGATTATCAGATTGCCGCCTTCTTTCAC
>CAOKJI010000516.1 GCA_948468495.1 uncultured Dorea sp.
CCTTTGTGGAGCCTTTGGGAAGATGTATCTATGGAGGCATCTATGAGCCGGGGCATGAAAGCGCGGATGAAGACGGGTTCAGGCAGGATGTTATGGAGTACATTAAGCCGTTGAATCTTACACTGAACCGGTTCCCAGGAGGTAATTTTACTTCGACCTACAGATGGGAAGATGGAATCGGCCCCAAAGAAGAACGTCCCAGAAGGGTTGAGGTTGCCTGGCAGTGTATTGAGACGAATGAATTCGGCCTGGATGAATTCGCAAAGTGGTCGGATAAGAATGGTTCTGACGTTATGATGACAGTCAATCTTGCAACCAGGGGTGTGCTGGAGGCCATGGATTGTGTGGAGTATTGTAATTTTGAGGGCGGTACGCATTGGTCTGAGATGAGAAAAAAGAATGGGTTTGAGAAGCCGTTGAATTATAAGTACTGGTGTCTGTCTAATGAAATTGATGGAATCTGGCAGGTAGGACAGAAGCCCGGCAGGGAATATGGATTGTTGGCAAAGGAAGCTGCCAAAGGAATGAAATTGATTGACAGCGAGATCAAAACAGTGCTTGCAGGATCTTCTTCACCGGGGCAGGATACGTTCCCGGCGTTCGATGTAGAAGCATTAGAGGAATCTTATGATTTTATAGATTACTTGTCTGTGCATCATTATATTGGCAATATGGAGAACGATAGCGCCAACTATCTGGCCAAACCCATGGTTACAGACCGGTATCTGGATAATGTTGCTGCAGCAATTGCATTTGTTAAAGCGAAGAAGCGAAGCGAACATGAGGTATATATTTCTTTTGATGAATTTAATACATGGCATTCGATAGCCCGTGAAGAGCGGTTTGAGAAGAAGTGGCGTGTTGCGCCGCCGCTTTTGGAAGACACGTATACGGCGGAAGATGCGCTTGCTCTGGGCGGTATGTTATTATCCGTTCTCAGACATGCAGACAGTGTTAAGATTGCGTGTGTTTCAGAGCTAGTGAATTGTATTTCACACATACGGACCAGGAATCAAGGAGGATGCTGGGTTCTTCCGCCGTATTATGCTTTTTTGCACTATACGCAGTATGGGAGAGGTACAGCGCTTCTTACGAAGGTTAATTCGGATGTCTATGATAGTAAAGATTATAAAGATGTGCCGTACTTAGATGCGCAGGCGGTTGTAGACGCGCAGGATAATATTACAGTTTTTGCAATCAACAGAAGCCTAGAGGAGCAGCTTGAGATGAGTCTGGAGCTGCGCGGCTTTGAAGGGTACAGTGTTAAGAAGCATATTGTATTAACGGCGGACGATCCGAAGGCCACCAATACAGAAGATACTCCGGATGCAGTTAAGCCTGCTGAGAATGGAAATGCGAGATGCGAAAATGGCTGTGTTAAAGCTGTCTTAGACAAGATGTCGTGGAATGTAATCTGTCTGAGTAAGTAGACGATTAAATGTAGGAGGAAGGATGTCATAGATATGTTTGAAAAAATAGAATCAAAAGATTTTCTGATTAATCCATTTCAAAGTATTGGCCGGGATTGGATGCTGGTAACCGCAGGAGATGAAACAGGAGGAGTGAATACTCTGACTGCCTGTTGGGGAGGTTTGGGTGATTTGTGGCATAAAGATGCGGCATTCATCTTCATACGTCCGAGCAGGTATACCTATGAATTTATTGAAAAGATGGATACTTTTTCACTGAGCTTTTTCCCGGGAGATTGTAAAAGCAAGCTAGGATATCTTGGAAGTCATTCGGGACGTGATGAGGATAAGATCGGCAAGATGGGGCTGCACGTAGAGTATTTTGACGGAACGCCGGGATTTGAAGAAGCAGAGCTTATCATTGTGTGCAGAAAGATGTATCATCTTGACTTTGTGGGCGGGAGAATCCCGGCAAATGAAATTGAAAGATTTTACAGCAATGAAGATGAAAATGATTTTCATAGATTTTATGCCGGGGAAGTAACAGGATTATACAGAAAAAAGCAATAGTTTGACTTGCGAATGGAGGATATGAGATGAAAGCTGTTCTTATGAAAGAGGTTAATCATCTGGAGTTTGTTGATGTTGAAAATCCGCAGCCCAAAGATGATGAAGTCCTCTTGAAGATCATGGCGGTTGGCGTATGTGGTTCAGATATACCCAGGATTTTAAAGTATGGTTCCCATGTATTGCCGATCATCCCGGGACATGAGTTCGCCGGGGAGGTTATCGGTTATGGAAAAGATGTTCATAATTGGAAAATAGGAGATAAGGCTGCCGCCGCGCCCTTGATTCCTTGTGATGAATGTGAGTGGTGCAAAAAGGGAATCTACTCTCTCTGTGAAAAATACAGGTACTATGGTTCCAGGAATAACGGAGCATTTGCTCAATATCTCGCGGTAAAGGAGCATAATCTCATAAAGATTTCCGAGGATATTCCTTTTGAGTGGGGGGCGACGATCGACCCGGCGGCGAACGCACTTCACGCATTTTTTAGGGCAGATGTGAAACAGGAAGATACGATATGTGTATTTGGAATGGGTGCGATCGGGTTGTTTGCTATTCAGTATGCCAAAGCGCTTGGGATCAAGAC
>CAOKJI010000517.1 GCA_948468495.1 uncultured Dorea sp.
AGATAGTAATAGTATTCAAAAAAGAATCTGCTTGCATAATTCATCTCCCATGGTTTGGAACTCACCATGTAATGTATAACCGCCAGCCGCTTTGCTGAAAAGTATCTCTTATTATAGCGAAAAAAGAAACTCCAAAACGGCGGATAATTATAAATGATATCCGTCACTCCAATATTTCCCCGAAAATACCGGTTTATCTCATCCTGGTCAGGATATTTTAATATTTCTACATTTTTTGCGATATCAATGAGAAAATCTTCTAAACTAAATTCTTTTCTCATTTTTTCCAGATTAAAAAGCAGAACCCCAGAATTAATATACACATCATCCTCTGTCAAACCCAGTTTTTGCTTCCTTCTGCGAATTTTCTTTTTGTCTATATAGACTTCCATATCTGTCACTCCTATCAGCATTTTCCCACCGAAGTCCATTTCATATAATTGTTTGATAGAATTGCGTATGATGATATCCGAATCCAGATATAAAATACGATCCAATGACTGCGGAAGCAATTCCGAGCACAATACCCGATAATAGATTTCCTTTGTAAAATAACCCCAGACAGGCGCGTCGTCAAATATACCATTTTGCACACATACGGGTATGAACGTTCCCCCTTTCTGCCGGATAAGATTATCCAATGCTTTCCTATTCTTCCGCGACACATCTGAATACAGAAAATAGATGTTTATTCCTGTTTTTTCTATCTCAAACAGGGAACACAGCATAATCTGCAGAGGTCTTATATAATAATCGTTTGCTGACACTAATATATTCATTTGCTACGAAATCCTCCTATTCCCGTTGGGGCTTTCATTTACACGCGATTCTCTTTCTTACATACCAATTTACATCCTGTTACGTAAACCTCGGGCCGCCATTTCCTTTAATTCATTTTTCAAAAAGAGGTTCAATAATCCGTAAACAAGTATTCCAAAGAAGACTCCCATCCCACATTTTAAAAACGGAGACACATCAATCTGTATGACCAGAAGCACTGCCATACCCATAATCAAAGTGCTGATTGCAGCCTGCCACACCGCCCTCCATGGTAACTCAGGCGAAATCAGATGATACACCTTCCACAACAGATACCCGTTCACACCCACTTCACAGATTACGGATGCAGCCGCTGCGCCGCAATCCGCCCAGTTACGGATAAAAAAACTGTTCAGCAGGACATTGCCAGCCGTACCCCAGACCAACGCCGGCAATCGTTTCCTCTCGCTGCCTGTCACCATAAGTATCTGATAAATGATATCTGCCGCGCTCTGAACCAGAAGCAGCAAAGATAACATCCGGAATGTCCTCACCGCAGGCAAAAAGGAATTTCCAAAGACAATCATAATAATCTGCGGCGCCAGGATAAAGATACCGGCGCTGGCAGGAAAGGCAATAAATATCATAAG
Source organism: uncultured Dorea sp. (assembly GCA_948468495.1). The sequence continues at coordinate 1,410 of CAOKJI010000517.1, forward strand.
TTTTATTCCATAGGATAATAATCTGTCAAATTCTTTCCGCTCCGTTTGATAGCATAAACTTAACCTTGGATACCACACTGCCAGGGCCGCAGAGCAAATCATCCGTATCATCCGGATGGCCATATTGGCATTATAATAATACCCCGTTTCCCGTTTCGTAGCGATTGTCCCCAGCATTGTAATATCTATCCTCGTATACAATTCCGTAAACAAATCATTGACCGCTAACATACTCAAGGGCTTTATATGCTTTTTTATTGAAAGATTATGAAAGGACGGTTTGACATATTTGTGCGCCCTGCAAAGATTAAATATCCCGATAATCCCGCTTGTAAGACTGGCAATGAGCGCATATTTTACATAATCCCCCCTCGTACGAATCAGCATAAATACTGCGCCCAGCGACAATAATTTGGCAAACATATTTCTGCCGGCAATATACAGATATTCCTCCTGCCCATGATATAACCAGTCGATATCAATATAAAGAACCAGAATACTGACGCCCCAGGCAAGGAACAGAGGGAGGTCGATATTGCGCTTAGACAAATAGGTAATTCCCAGAATAAAAGCAGCCAGCACAACTGTCGTTGAAAAAGTGTGAATGACTATCAGCTCGGAAAACACTTTGCTTAAGTTCCCCTGTTCACCTCTTATCTTTGCAGTTTCCCGGATTCCATAATTGAACATTCCGAAACTAGCAAAAGGTGTAAAATAAGCAACAATACTCTGTACATATGCCACCTTCCCTACTCCGTCAGCCAGCAGAATCCTTGAACAATATGCGGTTATAATCAGCTGCAAAAGCAGATCCAGCACCGTACAAATCACATTGGCCAAACTATTTTTTGCAATAGATTCCATACTGAAACTTACATCCTTCCCGTCTTTATACCAGCCTTTTCCTAAGCAGTTTCTGACATCTCTTCCATACAAACCGATAGCATGGGAGCCCAGAAATCAGACAGAGCGTTGCCGCTTTCTCCATAATCGTAGTGTATCTGCCAAAAATCAGAAACTTCCATTCACTGATTATTTCGCTTCTCAGCATCCTGCATTCTTTCTTATACTGAGGCAGCAATACCAGCATACTGAGTACATAAAAGCAGCTCCAGAAATAGTGCTTTTTCGCATCATTACTAATTTCA
>CAOKJI010000518.1 GCA_948468495.1 uncultured Dorea sp.
GTGTTAGAGAAACTGTTTGATCATCTTTGTTTGTTTGCTATTGTAGTTGTGATATTTGCTACGCAGGGGTATTTTCCGGATATCTATTGGCTGGGGCTTTTGTATTATCTGCTTTGCACAATCGTGTTCGCGGTTTCTCTGTCATTGACGACCTCCGTACTTAATATGCTTGCAAGAGATACGCGTAAGCTGATATTGGCCTGTATGCGGCTTCTTCTTTATCTGACTCCTATCTTGTGGGATATAGAACGGATAGGCCATGGGAGAGTTGCGAGGATCATTATGTGCAATCCTATTTATTACATTGTTCAGGGGTATCGGGACTGCTTTTTCTATCACAGAGGATTTATGGAATATAGTTGGTCAATGGCATGTTTTTGGGCTATTACTCTTGTGCTTTTTTTCGTAGGGAGTTATATGATGTATAAGTTTAAAACACGTTTTATTGATATTATCTAACAGAGGAGTGTCAGCATGGAATCAGATATAGCGATCGAATTCAGAAATGTATCAAAAATATATAAATTAAAGAGAAAAGATAAACAAGTACAGAAAGAAGAAAAGACGCAATACTTTTATGCATTAAAAGATATTTCATTTACGGTAAAAAAGGGACAGGTAGTCGGCATATTAGGTACAAATGGTTCCGGAAAGTCAACGATGGCTCTTGTATTGTCAGGGATCGCGTCGCCCAATGAGGGAGAGATCGAGGTGAACGGCGAACAGGCGCTGGTTGCGATCAATACAGGGCTTAATAGTCAGTTGACTGGTCTGGAAAATATAGAATTAAAAGGAGCGCTTCTTGGATTAAATCAAAAACATGTGCAGGAAATCGTAGACGGGGTGATTGAGTTTGCTGAGATTGGAGATTTCTTGTATCAGCCTGTAAAAAAATATTCCAGCGGTATGAAATCAAGGCTGGGATTTTCCATTAATTTGTGTCTGAATCCGGAGATATTAATTATCGATGAGGCATTATCTGTCGGTGATAAAGGGTTTGCGCAGAAATGTCTGGATAAGATGGAGGAATTAAAAAACGAAGGAAAAACAATTATCTTTATTTCACATTCTCTGCCGCAGGTACGTTCGTTCTGTGATTCCGCAATGTGGCTAGAAGGCGGAATGCTGAAAGAGTACGGTGATATTGAGGCGGTATGCGATCATTATGCGGACTATGTTGAAAGTTATAATTCTTTGTCGAAGGCCGAAAAGAAAAAGGAGCGGGATGAAAAATTCAAAGAAAGAATTATTAAGAATAAAAAAGTAAGTCTGATAGACAGGATTTTTGGTTAAACATAAGGAGGATAACATGGATATCAAAGCTATTGCCCATAATCTGACGACTCATGGAGTTTACGGAACCTACCAGATATATGAGAAACGTAAGGCGGTCAGGTTAAAAGAGGAAATGTCAAGATTGGAAAATGAGCGGATTATGAATCTGCTTCAGCAGCGCATGCAGAAAAAATATTCAGAAGAAGACAGGGAAGCAGCATATGCCGGAGAACTGAAAAGTTTGTTTATCAAAGAAGTATTTCCTAAAATCTATGCGGAAGAGTCTAAAAAGCCTGTTGAACATAAAGTAGTATTTATGGAGCGCGGCGCCAAATTATCCCTGAGCCTTAAGTATATGCGCAATTATATAAAAGAAAATACGGATTATGAGGTAAAGACGTTCATATTGCAAGTGCGGGTAGTATCGGATGAACAGTATTACAAAAATGCAAAAGAGTATATCCGGGAGGCGGCTACGGCAAAAGCGGTGTTCATCTGTACTGCCAATGACTTGATGGGATATCTGAAACTTCGGCCTGAGACGACCTATATCCAATTGTGGCACGGCTGCGGTGTGTTTAAAAAGGTTGGCCTGAGTACAGCGGACAAAAAGTTTGGGAAAACAGCGGAAGGCCATAAGGAATATCCGCTGAATACGAATTACTCTTATGTAACGGTTGCAAGTCCGGAGCTTTCATGGATATTTGAGGAATCTATGGGTATAGATAAAGATTCAGGAATTATCGTGCCGACAGGGATCAGCCGGACAGATGAATTTTTTATGCCAGAGTTTGTGAAGAATTGTTATACAAAATTATATGAGGCAATTCCGCAGGCAAAAGATAAAAAGGTGATCCTGTATGCTCCTACATTCCGCGGGGAAGTGGCAAACTGCGTTTCGCCGGATGTGTTAGATGTAAAGCTGTTTGCTGAGAATCTGGACGACGACTATATACTTATCTTTAAGCATCACCAGTCAGTGAGAGAACTGCCGCCGATACCGGAAGAATATAGAAATGTTTTTGCGTTTGATATGACCAGAGAAGGAAATATGAATATTAACGAACTTATGACTGTTGCCGATATTTGTATTTCTGATTACTCGTCAGGTGTGTTTGAGTATTCTTTGTTTGACCGGCCGATCATATTCTTCACGTATGATATAGAAGAATATATTGATGAAAGAGGTTTGTATTATGATTTTGACGAGATAACGCCCGGACCGATGTTCAAAACAAATGAGGAGATGGTTGATTATATCAAACATATTGACGAACGTTTT
>CAOKJI010000519.1 GCA_948468495.1 uncultured Dorea sp.
GATATGAGCTTTCCCACTATGTTTCTGACGGGACAAAAGATATCCTTGAGACCATATTCGGCGCTAAGAGCGGCTCCCTTATCACAGAACTTTCCGCTTCCCAGACCATGTATCAGGCTGTGGGAACCATCATGACCAATGTCAAATGGGGAACCAACGCCGTTACCTCGTCTCTGGAGCACCCTTCCGCACACGACGCAGTGGAATATTATTGCGAAAGAACCGGACGGGAATTCCGCGTTGTCCCTGCCAATCAGACAACCGGAGGCCTGGATGTAGATGAAATCATGAAATATGTGGATAAGAATACGGTACTTTTAAGTATTATGGCTGCATCCAACATTTCTGGAAATATCATGAATATTAAGGAAATCGCCCGCCGCGCCAAGGAAATTAATCCTGAGATTTTCGTAGTCTGCGACGCTGTACAGCATGCTCCTCACGCGGCCATTGACGTGGAAGACTGGGATGTGGATGTTTCCAATTTTGCGCCTTATAAGTTCTTCGGCATCCGGGGATGCGGCTTCTGCTACGTCTCAGACCGGGTCTGCGCACTGTCCCACCACAAATTAATCCACAAGGATGACCATGTATGGGCGCTGGGTACTCCTACTCCGGCCAACTTTGCGGCTATGATGGCTGTCATTGATTATGTATGTGAAATCGGCGCGCATTTTATTGACAGTACCGACAGGCGTACCTTATACTTAGAAGGCATGAACCGTATCCACCTTCAGGAACGGGCTCTTCTCTACCGCATGCTGGAAGGAACCGATGAAGTCCCGGGCCTGAGACATATTGACAAGGTAGAGGTCTATGTGGATATGGAAGACCTTACCTGTAAAGATCTGATTGTTGCCATGGGAATTAAGGGCATTGAATTTTCCGAACTTTCTAAGAAATACTTAGAGCATGGCGTAACCGTTTTTGAGCGGCTCAGTACCAGCCCCTATTCCAAACGGATCGTAGAGTCCCTTGGACTGAACGGCGCAATCCGCGTTTCACCTCTGCACTGCCATGGAACTGACGACATTGATAAATTCCTGAAGATTACAAAACAGATCGCTAAAACTGCTTAATATGGCCTTTTGGCCCTTATTCTAGAGTGTGGAAGGAGAATGCACATGAAACTGACCGTATTAGGAACAGGTAATGCCGCCGTAACAGAATGCTACAATACATGCTTTGCCATCTCGGAGGGAGAGAAACATTTCCTTGTGGACGCAGGCGGAGGCAATCGGATCCTGAAAGTACTGAAAGATACCGGCATTCCTCTTGACTGCATCCATGATATATTCGTGACCCACGAGCACGTGGACCATATTCTGGGCATTATCTGGTTAATAAGGGTTATCGGCCAGCGCATGAATCAGGGAAAGTACGACGGCGAACTGACCATCTACTGCCACAGCGAACTGTCCGAAAAGATACAGACAATCGCCCGTATGACGATTCAGCAGAAGGTCTGCAGGCATATGGGCGGGCGCATCCGGTTCGATATTGTGGAAAATGGGGACAGCCGGAACATCCTCGGGCGCCCCGTTACATTCTTTGACATTGCCTCAACAAAAGCCAGACAGTTTGGATTTACCATGGAGCTTCCCGATGGCAGGAAATTTACCTGCGTAGGCGACGAACCTTATAATGAAGTAAATTATGAATATGTAAAGGGAAGCGACTGGCTTCTTCACGAAGCTTTCTGCCTCTATCGTGAAGCGGATAAATTCAAGCCTTATGAAAAACACCACAGTACCGTAAAGGAAGCCTGCCAGCTTGCAGAAAAATTAGGGATTCCCAACCTTCTTCTCTATCATACCGAGGAGACCCATCTGCCGGAACGGAAGCGTTTGTATACCGAAGAAGGCGCTGCGTATTACCATGGAAAGCTCTATGTGCCGGATGATTTAGAGCAGTTTGAATTGTAGAAAAAAAGGGGCTTTAAACAAAAACAGGACTATTGGGAGAGATTATTCCCAAGTAGTCCTGTTTAAATCTTTAAACATCTATCCTTTATTCTGCATCTCTACCAGCCGCCTGCCGCAGTAAATCTCACGAAGCTTCGGCTTCTCAATCTTACCGGTGGCATTCCTCGGCACTTCCGCAAATATGTATTTATGGGGACGCTTGTACCTCGGAAGCTTCTTACAAAACAGCTCCAAATCCTCCTGCGTACATTCCGCGCCTTCTTTCACCTCCACAATCGCCGCTGCAATCTCGCCCAGACGCTTATCCGGCAGACCGATGACCGCAACATCCTTGATTGCCTTATGCGCCCGGAGGAAATCTTCAATCTGCACCGGATACAGATTCTCGCCGCCGCTGATAATCACGTCCTTCTTCCGGTCTACCAGAAAGATAAATCCGTCCTCATCCTCCTGCGCCATATCGCCGGTGTAGAGCCAGCCGTCCTTCAGCGATTCTTTCGTCGCCTTTTCATCATGGTAATAACAAGTCATAACGCCAGGTCCTTTCAGAATCAGTTCTCCGACTCCACCCGGCTCCACGTCGCAGCCATTCTCATCTACAATCCTTGTCTTCCAGCCATATCCAGCCTTT
>CAOKJI010000520.1 GCA_948468495.1 uncultured Dorea sp.
ATATCGTCCCAGCGCATACTGTGCCTGTGCTTTCCCCATATAAGCCTGTTCGCATTTAGGGTCAATGACAATTGCTTCGTCAAATACAACTACCGCATCTTCATATTCCATTTCATCCAGATACTTTTGCCCCAAATCCAATAATCCATTCAATTTTCTCTGATTAGAACCGGAACCTATAAATATAGCTGCCAATAAAATGACCACCAATCCAACACTTATCCCTGCTATCAACCCCTTTTTCATCACTTATCCCTCCACCTCCAAATTTTCGTTTTATATCCCACTTGAATCTTTTAATGCCTTTCTGTCAATCTTCCCATTTGGTGTATACGGCATTTTTTCAAGCTTGTAAATCGTATTAGGTACCATGTATCTGGGCACACTCTTTTTGATTGCTACGGCCAGCTCTTTTTCAGAAATATTACCGACATAGTAAAGAGCTATTTTGTTCTTTTGCTGTTCATATACACATCCGGCTACATCAACTCCTTCAACAGTATTAACATATACTTCTATTTCTCCTAACTCAATTCTGTGCCCCATATGCTTAATCTGGGAATCTTTTCTGGAAACAAATATCAGCTCCCCATTCTCATTATAGCGCCCGACATCACCGGTTTTGTATATGATTTCAGGGTATTCCCGGTTTAACGGATTCTGGACAAATACTTCTTTAGTCCTCTCCATATCCTTATAATACCCATGTGAAAGACATGTCCCGCGAATGCATATTTCACCTTCTTCTCCGTTTATCACCTGCTCATTTCTGTCGTTCAAAAGAAAGATTTCCGTATTTTTAAAAGGCTTGCCGATTGGCATCACTTCTCCCGCCACGAATTCACGATTAACACGGTAATAGCAGCAAACTCCCGTTCCTTCTGTCGGTCCATAGAGATTCACATAATCAACCTCCGGCAAAGCCTTTTTCCATTTGTTGAATTGTTTGACTGGAAATACCTCGCCTACAAATGCAATCATCCGCAAATATTGTGGCACAATACTCTCAAAAGTTCCAAACGCGGATATCATTGTTAAGGCTGAAACTACCCAGCACAGGGTATTGATTTGGTATTGATTCAGAAATTCTACCAGTTTTAGAGGAAACAAAAATAAATCTCTGGGAATCAGATAGGTAGTTGCCCCGAATTTAAGCGTCGAATATATTTCTTTCATACAGGCATCAAAATACAACGGTGCCTGATTTCCAAATATGGTATCCTCACCAAATCTCAGACCCTCTGAAAGCTGTTCGGCATAATCAATGGCGCTTCTATGACAGCCAGCCACTCCTTTGGGAACTCCTGTGGAACCGGAAGTAAACACAACATAAATCAAATCCGTATCAAGCGCTTCGTCATGAATCTTCTTAAGAACCTCGTCTTCAACCGTGATTTTACATATATCATCATAAAGCACAATGTCCCCGGAAAACTTCAGTGTTTTTGCGACCTCAATAGTATTACTGTCGCAAATCATCACCCCCGCTTCCGCATTCTGCAAAATTAGTTCAATCCGCATAGCCGGCATCTCCAAATCCACCGGAATATAGAAGCATCCTCCTGTTATCACTCCCAAAAAAGCCGTCACTGCTTTCGGATGTTTGTTCATAAAAACTACAACCGGTTTCCTATAAACGCCCTGCTCATGCAGCCAGAACCCGATTGCCCTGCTCTGACTGTAAATCTCGAGAAAAGTAAGCGAATCCGTTCCGTCAGAAAAAGCTGTTTTATCAGGAGTCCTCAAAACCGTCTCATTGAGATAATCCAATATATTATTTTGCATCTCTTTCGTTCCTCTCCGTACAATTTTCCTTCATTTATCATTACCTTATGTGATAAGTTCCTTATATTCCGGTTTCAGTCGATTACAAATATCCACCACTTTTGCGGCAAGAACCTCCATTACATCCAGATAATCTCTCCCAATCTGATAATCCCGCTTAAGCAGCGATAATTCTGTACACGCAAGCAGAATAACTTCTGCCCCCTGATATCTGAGAGCTTCTGATACTGTTTTAAAATTTTCCATATGTACCGTTTTACCTGCTTTAATATCTTTATAGATAACATCCATAATCCTTTTCTGCCCCGTCTCATTCGGTATAACGCATTCTATTTTTTTGTTTTCCAAAGTGCATTGAAATAACCTGCTCTCTATTGTTCCCACTGTCGCCAGAATACCGACTTTTCTGATTCTTCTATGGAAAAGATAATCTGCTGTTTCTTCGATTGCATCTATCAGAGGAAGCCCCACGTTCTTTTCTATTTCCTGATGAAAATAATGTCCCGTTACGCAGGGCAGTGCCAAAAGCTCTGCCCCCAACGATTTTAACTGTGCTCCGACTGCAGACATTTCTTCTGCCGGAGACCTGTCACTTAATCCTAATATATAATCAGTTCTGTCCGGTATGGAAGGCTTACTTATCACATAAATTTCCATATGCTCCTGGTCAGTAGCCGCATCACTCATCTGCGTTATCAGCTGTAAAAAATATGCCGTCGCCATAGGACCAAGACCACCAATAATTCCTAATTTTTTCAATTTATTATTA
>CAOKJI010000521.1 GCA_948468495.1 uncultured Dorea sp.
GCCTGAAGGCCCGAACATCGGACTGATTAACTCACTGGCATGTTATGCAAGAATTAATGAGTACGGGTTTGTAGAAGCGCCGTACCGTAAGATAGATAAATCAGATCCAAAAAATCCGAGGGTTACAGAAGAAGTAGTCTATATGACAGCAGACGAAGAAGACAATTACCATGTAGCCCAGGCTAATGAAAAGCTGGACGAAAACGGGCACTTTGTGCGTAATTCCGTATCAGGCCGTTATCTGGAGGAAACACAGGAATATGATAAGACGATGTTTGACTATATGGATGTATCGCCGAAAATGGTGTTTTCTGTTGCAACGGCTTTAATTCCGTTTTTGCAGAATGACGACGCGAACCGTGCGCTGATGGGCTCGAACATGCAGCGTCAGGCAGTGCCGCTGCTTACAACGGAAGCGCCTGTCGTAGGTACCGGTATGGAACCGAAAGCAGCCGTGGATTCCGGCGTCTGCGTTGTTGCCAAAAAGGCAGGAACCGTGGAAAGCTCGGTATCAAATGAAATTAAAATCAGAAATAATGACGGAACACTGAGCATTTACCGTCTGTCAAAATTTACAAGAAGCAACCAGAGCAACTGCTATAACCAGAGGCCGGTCGTTTTCAAAGGAGAATATGTAGAAGAAAACGAAGTCATTGCAGACGGGCCTTCTACTTCCCGGGGCGAGCTGGCTCTTGGAAAGAATCCGCTGATTGGGTTTATGACCTGGGAAGGTTACAATTACGAGGATGCAGTTTTATTAAGCGAGCGGTTAGTACAGGATGATGTGTATACGTCTATCCATATAGAAGAATACGAAGCAGAAGCCCGTGATACAAAACTCGGGCCGGAAGAGATTACAAGAGATGTTCCGGGCGTGGGCGATGATGCGTTAAAAGACCTGGATGAAAGAGGGATTATCCGCATCGGCGCAGAAGTACGTGCCGGAGATATTCTGGTAGGCAAGGTTACTCCGAAAGGAGAGACGGAGCTGACTGCAGAGGAGCGATTGCTGCGGGCCATTTTTGGTGAGAAAGCAAGAGAAGTCAGGGATACCTCTCTGAAAGTGCCGCATGGCGCTTATGGTATTATTGTGGATGCCAAAGTATTTACTAGAGAAAATGGCGATGAATTGTCTCCAGGTGTCAATGAGACCGTCCGTATCTATATTGCACAGAAACGTAAAATTTCTGTGGGGGATAAGATGGCGGGACGCCATGGGAACAAGGGTGTGGTTTCCCGGGTACTGCCGGTGGAGGATATGCCGTTTTTGCCGAATGGGCGTCCCTTGGACATTGTGCTGAATCCTTTGGGCGTGCCGTCCCGCATGAATATCGGACAGGTGCTTGAGATCCATTTGAGCCTTGCTGCCAAGGCATTGGGATTTAATATCGCGACGCCGGTATTTGACGGAGCTGATGAGCTTGATATTATGGATACCCTGGATGTGGCGAATGATTATGTAAATATATCTTGGGAAGAATTTACAGAGAAATATAAAGACACGCTGAAGCCAGAAGTGATCGATTATCTGGGCAGCCATCTGGAACACCGGGAGTTGTGGAAAGGCGTACAGATCAACCGGGATGGAAAGGTGCATCTGCGTGATGGCCGTACCGGAGAATATTTTGACAGTCCGGTTACGATTGGACACATGCATTATCTAAAACTTCATCATTTGGTGGATGATAAGATTCATGCTCGTTCTACCGGTCCTTATTCCCTGGTGACGCAGCAGCCGTTGGGAGGAAAAGCTCAGTTTGGTGGACAGCGTTTTGGTGAGATGGAGGTGTGGGCTCTCGAAGCTTATGGCGCTTCTTACACTTTGCAGGAGATTCTGACCGTCAAGTCCGATGATGTGGTAGGACGTGTGAAGACCTATGAAGCAATTATTAAAGGTGAGAATATTCCGGAATCGGGAATTCCGGAGTCGTTCAAGGTATTGCTGAAGGAGCTGCAGTCTCTTTGCCTGGATGTACGGGTGCTACGGGATGATAATACGGAGGTGGAGATCGGTGAGAACATTGACTACAGCGATACCGACTTGCGTTCAATCATTGAGGGAGATCGCGGTTTCCGCCAGGAGGAATCTTTCGAGAATTATGGTTATCAGCAGCAGGAGTTCTCTGACGGAGAGCTGGTGGATGTGGACGCCGCCGATGAGTTGGATGGCGATGACTCCGATTTTGATGACTATGAAGACGACTCCGATTTCGATGAGCCTTCGGACGAAGAATAGGATTTTTGGCCCGCTGTCCTGTTAAAGAGTCTTTGAGCAGAAAGAGAGACTCAGCAGGACAGGGGAAATATATAGAGAGGAGTATCGTTCATGCCAGAGACAAATGAAACTTATCAGCCGTTGACATTCGATGCGATTAAGATTGGTCTTGCTTCTCCAGAGAAGATTCTGGAGTGGTCCCATGGCGAAGTAAAAAAGCCGGAGACTATCAACTACCGGACTCTGAAGCCGGAGCGAGATGGTTTGTTCTGTGAGAGGATTTTTGGCCCCAGCAAGGACTGGGAGTGCCATTGCGGCAAGTATAAGAAGATCCGTTA
>CAOKJI010000522.1 GCA_948468495.1 uncultured Dorea sp.
GCGTATCTAAAAATTCATTCCTACAATCTGCCGCTCCAATTTGCAGAAAGTAATTTTCAAACACGCTCTATCCTAAAGAAAGCTCTGACACAACGCCCTCAGTCCCTCCGCCGCCTGTTCTTCGTCTTCTCCTTCCGCAGCAAAGACAATCTCAGCTCCCTGCCCTGCTTTTAGTCCCATCAGTTCCATAACATTTTTAACATTAGCTCTTCTTCCTTTGTATACCGCAATAATCACGCTCGAATATTTATGTGCCTCTCTTGTAAGCCTCATGGCTGACTGCGCATGTAACCCCTGAAAAGACTGTACCTTACACTCAAATGATTTCATCTGTCATCCCTCTGTCCAACGCTATTTATGTACGCAACTCCTGCAATCTGTCTATTTCATCTACAATTCTTTTCGCAAATCCAAAGATTGTCTGAAAGCAAAACTCTTTATTCTCACAGCTCCTTCAAAAAAGAGATTTCCATCGGTTCTTCCACATTCTTTAATGTTATTTTCACCTTTAACGCTTTTACTATTCCTTCTTCCCTTTCCAATATCTTCCTTTCAATTTCTCCTATGTCCATATGCGGCGCCACGCCTGCCAGCCATCTGTCCTTACGCTGCGCTTCAATTGACTTATGTATAGATTAGGTTCATGGCCTCATATATTTTACAATATTTCTGATATTTTTTCTCATATAATGCGGCCTGCTTCTCTCTCGGCAGATACTCCCTGCCGGAATTTACCCTTTTCTCAATGATTTCTTCCATTGATAACTCCGGATTATCTTCCGCCGCTGCGGCAAGGGCTATTCCATATCCGGCGCCGTCTGATGCGCTCTTAAGCTGAATCACTTTTACACCCAGTACATCAGCCAGAATCTGCATCCACACGTCATTTTTAGAACCGCCGCCAATTACCCGAAGACCCGTCTGAACCCCTGATTCCAGATGCATTTCCTCTGCAAGCTGCCTTACGGCAAAACAGATTCCTTCCATAACGGCAATCGTCATATCGTCTCTGCCGCAGTCAGTGCCGATTCCCAGGAATCCACCCCTCACATGCGAATCCGCATAAATTGTCTTATCCCCGGTTAAATGTGGATAAAACAGCAGTTCGCCCGTCCCCAGCTTATCCATATCCACATGCCGGATTTCTTCATCAAATGTGTCCGCCTGCAATATGTTCTTCATCCACCAGGAAAAACTGTTTCCGCAGGACTGCACGACCCCCTGTACCAGAACATGAATTTCCTTCCCGTCAAAGGAAAATAGAATCTTCTTCCCCTTCGCATCAAAATCTGTGTGCTCTCCTGGATGCATGAGCACCCCTGAAGTCCCCAGCGACAACACAGGATATTTCTTCTGGAAACAGCCTGTGGCAATTGCAGCCGCCGGATTGTCGCCTGTCCCGACCATAACCTTTACTTCTTTTTTTAATCCGAATTTGTCCATCCATTCTTTTTTTATCGTTCCCGCCGTCTCTATACTTCCCTTCACTTCCGGGTAGATTTCTTCCGGAAATCCAAGGATATCCCGAATTTCCGGAGACCATTTTCTACTGTTCAAATCAAAAAGTGAAGATGTGGACGCTTCGCAGTAGTCTGTCTGGCACTTGCCAGTCAGGCGGTATACGATATAATCCGGCCCGATTAAAAATTTCCTTATTCTCTCAAAATTCTCCGGCTCACACTTCTTTAACCAATATAAATTCATCGCCGGACTTCCTGTTGAAATGACATTTGCAAGATAGGAAACTCCTGTCGTATTCCTGATTTGTTCGCGTATATCCGGCAGGAGCCCGGCCGTTCTGGTATCATTCCACATCAGCGCAGAACGTATCGGCTTTCCGTCTTTATCCAATACAATTATTGTATGCATCTGCCCGGTTACTCCGATAGCCTCCACCTGCTTTGCATCCTTTCCCCGCAAAAGCTCTTCTAACGCATCCGTTACCGCGTCCATCCAAAGCTCAGGCTCAATCTCCTTCCATCCAGGATAAGGTTCTGACACACTATAACTTCGTATACATTCCCCGCATACCCGTCCCTCTTCATCCATAACAAGCGCTTTTACCGAAGAGGTTCCCATGTCAATTCCAACATAATATCTCATCGTTATTCTCCAAATCTCAAAATCATTTTATAGGTATCCGGCTTTGCCGCCCCCTGTATCGCCCGGCCAAAATCCTGATAATCGTAAATGGCTTCCGTCAGTACCGCCGGGTCAATGATTCCTTTGTCAATCATCCGGACCGCCTGATGGAAAGCGGCAATCGTCGGGCTGACCGCGCCGGTAATCGTTATCTGATTCGAGTGCACTGCTCCCAGATTAACCGGAACCGGTTCATTGGGATGAATGGAGCTGAACATGACCACCGTACCTGTAGGAGACGTCATATCCACTGCCTGAGCGGCAATCTTTGGATTTGCAGTCGTGTTGAATACATACTGTGCTCCTCTGCCTTCCGTCATCCCCTTTACCCTTTTTACGGCGTCCCCGGATAAGGGATCTATCACATCATCGCATCCAAGACCCAGCGCTTTCTCTCTTCTCTCCT
>CAOKJI010000523.1 GCA_948468495.1 uncultured Dorea sp.
CACCATGAAATAAGGGCTGAAGATTCCGAGAAGTTATAAGAGAGGAAAGGAGGAACACAGATGGAGAAAAAAATAAAGGAGCTGAAAAAAGTGATTTCGGCACTCATTCAGCTCGCTTTAGAAATTGGAACTCTCATAGCAGTCATCAAAATGATTATCGAGAGCATCCAATAAGGAACGGGGAGGGAAACCTCCCCACCTGAAAAGATATCATAATCCATCTGTAAAATCAATATGAAAAAAGATATTTTTGAACTGGCAATCTCGATTGCCCGGTTAATCATTATCGTGATTGGATTGATTTTGTTGTTCATGTAAATTACCACCCACCCGGCGGGGATGCGCCGGGAGAAAGTGAGAATGAACAAGCGGCAGGATAACCCTACCGCCGTTCCCATATAGATACGTTTTGCCTAAATCAACGGCGAATGTGCACCTTTTTGCGCACATTCCTCTGATATCTCTACTTACATATATGCGAGCTTATAAAGCCCATTTTTGTCTTTATCCGCCTTTCATGACTTAGTTATCGGCTTTAACTTTTCTGTTACTGCATGAAGCTCCTGCGGCTCCTCATAGCTTATCCTTACCTTCACTGCCATTGTACTGTATGTCACCTCACTTTGCCAACCACAAAATTAATTGGGCAATATTCAGGACGATGCTTACAACTGCAGCCATCCGCCAGATGTTCCGCTGTCTTTTCAGTCTGCCTAAGATTTCCGTTGCTAAGTTCGCCATTATGCCGCACCTCCTAATACGTACCTGTCAATAGTAATGAGCACCTTGCCCATGAATTCCTTAACCATTTCAGGCGCATGCCCCATGGTCTCCCTCTTCCAGTCCTCATACTCCCCTTGCGACAGCCTGCGGTACCTGGCCGCCATCTCCGCTATCATGGGGATGCATTCCACAAACAAATCATACTCTGTCATGCTGCACCGCCTTTCTGATTGACGAGCCCTTTCAGGCGCTCATACTTGTAATGGATTTCATCCAGTTCCATCAATAAATCATGCATTTTCATAAATTACCTCTTCCTTTCTGCCGGGAAGCCGTGGTATTATGTACCTGTGAACTGTACGGCTCCGGCTGTGCTCTGCCCTGTTGGTACTGGTAATACCAATGGGGCGTTTCAATCTGTGCTGACATTCCCCGTGATGCACAGGAAATTGTTCCTCCCGTTCGTGCAGGTGCATCCGTCCAGGGTCTTGTCCAGGCTGTACAGGCTGACGCTGATTTCCGACAGGGAACTGCTGATGCTGTTCAAGTTGCTGTTGATGCTGTTCAAGTTGCTGTTGATGCCCTCCAGTGCATCCGCTATCCTTGCAAGCTGCTCTTCATGATTTACTGCTTCCATTCTGTTCTCCTTTCTTGTTAAATAAACTTTCTGCAAATTCAATACCCTTTTCCCTCTGTTCTTTCTCGAACATGTTAAAATACTCATTCACTGGCAATTCCGCCACATGCCGTTTCCACCACTGATAGCTGTCATAATCAAAAACCATGGAATCATCATAGTTGAAAGTATCAATGTAACCATCTCCGTCAATTACAAGCGGATAAACTTCGCCGTTATCATCCAATCCGAGATAATATGCTCTGCCAACACCATATTCCTTCCCTTTGTCGTTATCCTCTTTCCATATGGCGTACAGATTCGTCACCGCTGGTATAATTTGAATTATCTTTTTCATTTAGTCTTCCTTTCTTGTCTGTCCCTTAAGCTGATACAAATAACGTTGATTTCATTCATTTTATTGATAAATAAATGAAATCAATAAAATCAACGTTTATATTTAGTTTAAGACCACTCTTTAAATGTGGGATTCTCCGTTTCAAAAACATGAATTGTTCCCCCATTTCCATTGCTAATATCAGAATGATAAATCTGGTCATACCCCTGCATATCCAGAAGCCGTTCCTTGATTTTGTGTCCGACTTTCTGTGAACTCCCATATATCCGGCAACCTTTGAAATACTGGCTACTGTCTATAATTTCCTTTACCCTCCCTCTCCACTTGCCATTATTTTGGCTCAACAGTTTCTTGATGGTATTCACAACCGGGTCTTTTGCATATTCCTGACGTTTCCTAGTCTCTTCCAAGGCGGCCGCATTCCCCAAGTTTACCCATCTAACACCTTCACGCTTCAATTTGAAACTCGCATCCTGAATCGTCCTTCCGGTTACGGCAAGAGTAGCTTCTTTATCTTCCCGATGCTCCTTAAAAAGCACCCACACAAAATCACTCACACCGACAATAGCTGTGGAACCCAAAAGGTTACTGAATGGGTCTGTAGGGTCAACAAACTTCCTGTCGTGGTAGATTGGCATAATACATCCATCATACTTATCAGCAATACCCTTAAGCACTGTCAAAATTTCGTAATCTGATTCATAATCGGTCTGATTCTGCTGCTTTCCGCGCTTTACCTTCTGGAACACATCGATTACAACAAATTTCACATCCGGATGTGTTTTCAGGAATTCCGTTAGATCATCCTCGAATCCTTCTCCCATAAGATTATAGTCATGGGCAAAGTAAA
>CAOKJI010000524.1 GCA_948468495.1 uncultured Dorea sp.
AGAAGCATATCATGAGGCTTCTCATCCTCTGCATAGGTATAATGGATATCATTGGTCGCCACCAGTTCTATCCCCGTCTCCTGCGACATGCGAAGCAACGCTTGATTCACCTGACGCTGCTCGCTCATCCCATGATCCTGAAGCTCCAAAAAGAAATTGCCCTTTCCAAAGATACCCTGATATCGGAAAGCCGCCTCTTTTCCTTCCTCGTACATTCCTCTTAAGATATTTCTCTGTACCTCTCCCGCAAGACATGCGCTCAGCGCAATAAGCCCTTCGTGATACTGCTCAAGAAGTGCAAGATCTACACGGGGCTTATAGTAATACCCTTCCGTAAAGCCTCTGGATACAATTTTCATCAGATTATGATAGCCCAGATCATTTTCAGCCAGAAGCACCAGATGATAATATCTGTCATCCCCTCCTCCCATTGCTTCCTTATCAAATCTGGAACCGGGAGCCACATATACCTCGCAGCCAAGGACAGGCTTGATCCCTGCCGCCCTCGCCGCACGGTAGAAGTCGATGACGCCAAACATAACCCCATGATCTGTGATCGCCACGCTGTTCATCCCCAGTTCCTTAACTCTTGCGATACACTCTTTAATTTTATTAGAACCGTCCAGAAGACTGTACTCCGTATGGACGTGTAAATGCGCAAAACTCATCCTAAAACTCCTTTTCCTTCTGCTTCTGTCTTTATAACAATTTTACTACGAAACACCTGAAATGTCATATGAATTTTATCATGGATTTTCAGTAAAAAATGTAAATTGTTTTACATTTAGTTTGAGATATACTATAATAAAAACATCATTTTGAAAGGAGTGATGAACATGGAGAAAAACAGATTCGTAGAAACCTATTCGCAGGGAGTCACCAACGTTCGCAAGATTATTGTTGACACACAGACAGGAGTTAATTATTTGTTGATCTCATCCAATATGACAAGCGGGTGCGGAGTAGCCGTTTTGGTTGATCAAGATGGAAAACCAATCATTACAACCGTGAAGCCTGAAAACTAATTTTCTCAAATAAAAATGGAGAAGATATCTGCACTTAGGAATCTTCTCCATTTTAGTTTTCTCTTATTAAAATCCCTGATTAGCCGTTGATCATAAAGCTGACCAGCCTGTCGATATCTTCTTTCTCATGCGCTACGATCTCAAGTTCCGGAATCTCTCCATTAGAAAAAATATTCGCAAGGGATACATACTGGGATAACTTGGACTTCAGGTTCAGTCTGTCTCCTTCCCCTGTTACGAGCTCTACTCTGCCTTTACAACTGTCTACTACGCTAAAAAACTTCTCTACATCTGTAATATTCTGTACTTTCATATTACGCTCTCCTTTCAAATTCACTTTTCTTCTTACGTCATCAAGTATAGCCTATTTTTGCAGAATTTCAATACCCTTTTCACTGATTTGTATCTTCTGCTCTTTTAACAGCCTGCCGACGGCTCTCTTAAATGCGTTTTTACTAAGGCCAAATTCTTTTTTTATCAATTCCGCGTCAGATTTGTCAGTAAACGGCAATCTTCCCCCCGATATTTCCATCTTTTTTAATAACATCTGAGCATCTTCATCCATCTGAAGAAACGCTTTTTTTCGTACGCTTAAGTCTAATTTTCCGTCTTCATGAACCTTCGTAACCCACGCTGTTATCTTATCCCCCACCTTCAGACTGCCAAAATCCTCCCGTTTGGGAATCAGCGCCGAGTATCGGTCATCTACTGCCACAAATACTCCAAAATTCTTACTGACCTCATATATCGTACCCTTAACTTCATCATCCTTCTGATAGACAGAATCTGTCTTGAGATGTGGATATACCTTCATCGTAGCACAGAGTCTCCCGGACTTGTCCACATATAATGCCGCTAATACCTCATCTCCTTTCGAGACCTTCGCGGTCTGTTCTTTAAAAGGAAGCAGCAGATCCTTTGGAAGCCCCCAGTCAAGAAACGCCCCAATCCTTCCGGTGTCAGCTACCTTAAGCTCCTTAATCTCTCCCATCATGATCTTCGGCATCTGAGTCGTCGCAATGATCCGGTCATCCGAATCTTTATATAAAAATACTTCAATCGGATCCCCAATCTCTATCCCCGCCGGAACCTGTTTTTTAGGTAGCAGTACCCGTTCTTCACTCGTTCCCAGATATACTCCGAAATCTACTTTCTTTACAACCATCAAAGTTCTCTTTTTTCCCAATTCTTCCTGTAGCTTCATAATCTTCTCCTATGCTCTGAATTCTACCGTTGCGAAAGTCTGCCCTTTTACATTGCAGAGCTCTACAACCGTTCTGTTATCTTCCCTGCCGGCTCTTGGCATTATAATATCGTTGTATACTGCGGATTTTTTGTACTCTGCCCGCACCTGCCTGATCGGCTCTTCTCCTTCATACACTTCTTTCGCCATCTGTACGTACTGGCAGTTATTGACATGTTCATTCGTGTCGATATGATATCTTCGTACCGGAAATGACTGCAGTTCTGTCATATTCTCCGGAATATCTATTTTTCTCGGTGCCCTCTCCATCCCGAGA
>CAOKJI010000525.1 GCA_948468495.1 uncultured Dorea sp.
ATGATAGGCCCCAATGTTACAATAGCCACCGCAGGACACCCTATCCTGCCCCAACTCCGCAGGGAAGCCTATCAATATAATGCGCCTGTCCATATCGGTGAAAACTGCTGGCTTGGCGCAGGAGTGATTGTACTTCCCGGAATTACCATCGGGGACAATACCGTTATCGGCGCAGGCAGCGTCGTGACAAAAGATATCCCGGCAAACGTTGTCGCTGTGGGAAATCCCTGCCGGGTACTCCGTGAAATCAATGAGCATGATAAAATTTATTATTTCAAAGACAGAAAAATCTAATCACCTAAAAAAAGACCGCCGTAAGGGACGCTTCTCAAAGGGAGCGCCCCTTACAGTGCTTTAGAAATTATTTTAACGATTGGATATAATGAATTTCTTAATAGCTCGAAGCAGTTTCCATAATCTACCGATGTATCAATATTCTTTCTTGCTTTTTGCTCCGTAATCATACATTTTCATCGACTGATACTCCCCTATTTTCAGCAGGTTTCCAATAATTAACTCCACATCCCTGTCCTCTTCCACCCCAAGCCTTTCACAAATCCGCCTGTTTGCATCATAAACTTCCTTATAAAGCATGCTGCATACAGAACCTTCCTCAAATTCATCTTTCACCATACTTCCTTCAGGCACGGAACACTTTTCTAAATCCCAAAGCCCATTCATCAACTTGAATATCCTCTGTTTTTCATTCATCTTATTCTTTACTATTCCTTCTTATTTACTCTTGTTTCATATTACTTTTATAACTAATTCTACCTTTCTTTTCTCCCAAAATCAATAAAAAAGTGCAAAAAATGAGACAGACTGAAACATTTTTATTTTGTCCCAGTCTGCCTGCTCTTCATGACTCCCTATTCTTTTTTATCAGCCGCCTGAAAACCGTCCAGTTTCGCTTTCTTAAAGCTCTGGTATTCTCCTGCGTCAATCGCATCCCTGATTTCTTCCATTAGATGATTGTAAAAATACAGGTTATGGAGAACACACAAGCGCATCCCCAGCATTTCCTTTGCCTTAAGCAGATGCCGGATGTAAGCCCTGCTGTAATGGCGGCACGCCGGGCACTGGCACCCTTCTTCAATCGGGTGGGAATCCAGCTCATATTTCGCATTAAACAAATTCAGCTTTCCCTGATTCGTATAGACATGTCCATGACGTCCGTTCCTGCTCGGATAAACGCAGTCAAAGAAATCAACCCCTCTGTCTACTGCCTCCAGGATATTTGCCGGAGTTCCTACCCCCATAAGATACGTAGGCTTGTCCACCGGAAGATGAGGAACCGTCACATCCAAAATGTGATACATTTCTTCGTGCGACTCTCCCACTGCCAGGCCGCCTACGGCATAGCCGTCCAGCCCCAGGCGCGTAATCTCTTTTGCATGTTCGATACGGATATCATCAAAAATAGCTCCCTGATTAATTCCAAAAAGCATCTGATGGGGATTGAGCGTATCCGGCTGCTCATTCAGCCAATCCATCTTTGCCTTACATCTGGCAAGCCACCGGGTAGTACGTTCCACCGACGCCTGCACATAAGACCGCTCCGCCACGCTTGAAGGGCACTCATCAAACGCCATCGCAATCGTAGAAGCCAGATTTGACTGAATCTTCATGCTTTCTTCCGGCCCCATAAAAATCTTCCGCCCGTCTACATGAGAATGGAAATATACGCCCTCTTCTTTGATTTTGCGAAGCCCTGCCAGGGAAAACACCTGAAAACCGCCCGAATCCGTAAGAATCGGCTTATCCCACACCATAAACTTATGCAGCCCGCCCATCTTCTTCACAACTTCATCTCCCGGACGCACATGCAGATGGTACGTATTCGACAGCTCCACCTGCGTACCGATTTCCTGTAAATCCATCGTAGAAACAGCGCCCTTAATCGCCGCTGCCGTTCCCACATTCATAAAAACCGGAGTCTGTATCACACCGTGTACTGTGTGAAGCTCGCCCCGCTTTGCTTTTCCGTCTCTTTTTAATAATTTATACATATTACACCTTCTTCTTTCTTAAACCACGGCTTCTATAAGCACTTTATTCCCTATCCGTATCTCTTTCACGCCAACCTGCTTCTTTTTGTTAAAACTAAAACTAAGCATATATCCCTTATTTAAATGATAATACTCAAGATATTCCGCCAATTGTTCTTCCCCTCGCTCATGATAAGCATTCCCCCGCCATATTTTCATCTCAATCACAAACTGTTCTTTACAATAATCAATGATCACATCTGTACGCTTATTATCTCTCGTCTGCGCCTCTATATAATAATTTCCTGTTCCATTAATAATTGGCTTTAAATATAACAGAAAAAACTTCCTCGCGTTATCTTCTATAAATTTTTCATCCGCCGAACTATACAAGTCCCCCCAATGTACAACAAATTTTTCTAAAATCAATTTCATATTAAGATGACCATTCTGTATAAATTGATTTCTCTCCTGCAATGCAGTCCGATATTCTTCGCTGTCCAGCATCTCCTCTGAAAGAAATAAATTATACAATACCGTTTCAAAAATACGG
>CAOKJI010000526.1 GCA_948468495.1 uncultured Dorea sp.
AAGGTGGATATTCTGGTAACGCCGCTGGTGGCGATTGGAAGCGGTTCGCTGGTTGGATTGATTCTCGGACCTCCGATTTCCGGTTTTATGACCTGGCTTGGTTCTATTATTAACTGGGGAACGGAACAGCAGCCGTTTCTTATGGGAATTATCGTATCGGTGCTGATGGGGATGATTCTTACACTGCCAATTAGTTCGGCGGCGCTGGGAATTATTCTGAATCTGTCAGGACTTGCGGCAGGAGCGGCAACTGTCGGATGCTGCTGCAATATGGTTGGCTTTGCAGTGGCAAGTTATCGTGAGAATAAAGTAGGGGGACTTCTGGCGCAGGGAATCGGTACGTCTATGCTTCAGGTTCCTAATATTGTGAGAAAACCGGTTATCTGGATTCCAGCCATATTGTCCAGTGCTATTTTGGGTCCGGTAGGCACATTAGTATTACATATGACTAGTAACGCAACAGGTTCCGGCATGGGAACGGCGGGTCTGGTAGGCCAGATTATGACATGGCAGGTAATGGTTCAGACAGAGGCGGCGGCCGTTGTGCTGGTGAAGATTCTGGTAATTCAGGTCATTCTTCCGGCAGTGGTTACGCTTGCAATTTCTGAATTTATGCGGAAAAAGGAATGGATTAAATTCGGTGATATGAAGCTGGATTTGTAAGAAAAATACCCCTGTTTATGTCTGAACTTATATTTTGGCTGGCCTGTTTTGGATTATTTTTGCATATTGTTGATACGGTGTCAGCATTTGCTCTGGAAATGATGGATTAGAAGAAGGCAGAATATAGGCAGTGAAAGCGGGGGTGAACTATGATTGGCACAGGTTTGGTTCATATCTATTATGGAGATGGGAAAGGGAAGACGACAGCGGCGATGGGACAGGCTATTCGCGCTGCGGGCAGCGGACTGGATGTGCTGGTGTTCCAGTTTATGAAGGATAATACCTCCAGCGAGAGAAAGATACTGGAGGAGATTCCTAATATTACGCTGCTTCCCGGCAAACGTCATGCGAAGTTTTTTAATCAGATGAATTCTGAGGAGAAGGCGGAGTATCGGCATTATAATACAAAGGCGCTGGATGAGATTGCGAAGTTCTGCATTAATTTTGACGTGCTGGTTTTGGATGAAGCAGTATGTGCAGTGGACTTGGAATTATTGAGTGAAGAAAAGCTGGTGAATTTTATTAAGCATAAGCCAAGAGGTCTTGAGGTGATTATGACAGGGCATCATGTAAGCGACGCGCTGTTTGAGGCAGCGGACTATGTGACGGAGATGACGAAAGTGAAGCATCCCTTTGACACAGGGAAAAGAGCGAGAGAGGGAATCGAATTTTAGTTACAGTTCACACGCCGCCTGCTCTGGCCTGCAAACTGCGGCATATGAAGCAAGGCATTTCAGAGACGTTTTTAATGGAAGTGAAATTGCTGCTTACGTAGTCTTAGGACCGAAGGCATTCCTGAGGTTCTTAGACTACGTTAGCAGGAAGTTCACTGGAATGTTGTCTCGCCTTGGTTCATATGCCGCAGTTTGCAGGCCAGAGCAGGCGGCGTGTGAACTGTAACGAATTTTAATATTGAATCATTAAAAAATTCTGAAATCTATGACTTTAATTCCATATTGTGGTATACTGTATGTATAAAAATACAAAGTACTCTTCACAGGGGGAGAAGAAGGCGAAGAGGAGAGAAGGATATGGAAATGACGATTCGCAATTACGAGGATGTGGACAGTTGGAAGACAGTCATGTTTCTATATACATCTGCACTCAAGGAAGTGGGCACGAAGCTGGAGATTTTGAACGATGAATTTCAGCATGTGCACAGTTATAATCCGATTGAACATATTAAGACCCGGATTAAGTCACCAGAAAGTATTGTCAAGAAACTAAAGCGGCATGGACATGAGACTTCTATTGAGAACATGGTGAAGTATGTGAATGACATTGCAGGGGTTCGATTGATTTGCTCATTTACTTCAGACATTTATAAACTTGCAGAGATGATAGGAAATCAGACAGATCTTAAGGTTCTTTCAATTAAGGACTATATTAAGAATCCGAAGCAGAGTGGATACAAGAGTTACCATATGCTGGTTTCTGTCCCAATTTTTTTATCCGACAGTGTAGTAGACACGAAGGTTGAGATTCAGATTCGGACGATTGCTATGGATTTTTGGGCGAGCCTGGAGCACAAGATATACTATAAGTACGAGGGCAGGGCGCCAGAGTATATCAGTAAGGATTTGAGAGAGTGTGCGGATATGGTAGCTACTCTGGATGATAAGATGTTACAGCTTAACGAGGCCATTCTGGCATGCTTAGAAGAGCAGGAAGTTCAGAAGCTTGAACGTGCCAGAGATGTTTCCAGGAACCGGCAGGAGGACCAGATAAGCAGGACACAAAGTGCTTGACAGTACTTACCACAATTTAGTATAGTAAACTAAGAAAGAGTGAAACTCCGGCAGTGATGCCGGAGTTTTTCACCTGTGCGGATGGGAACTGCCTGCCGGAAACAGGGCGCTTTATCAGGCAAGGCA
>CAOKJI010000527.1 GCA_948468495.1 uncultured Dorea sp.
TTGGTCTGATTCAGAATTTCTAACCGCTTTTTGGTTTCTTTTGTTTTGGATGCGCTCATAAAGATGCAGTAGGACTGATGCTTTCCTCTTCCTACCCGGCCCCGGAGCTGATGAAGCTGCGCAAGCCCGAACCGCTCCGCATTCTCCACCATCATGACCGTTGCATTGGGATTATTGATACCGACCTCGATGACTGTCGTGGACACCAGCACCTGAATCTCTCCTGCCGCAAACCGGCTCATAATCTCATCTTTTTCACTTTGTTTCATCTTTCCATGAAGATATTCCGCCTGTATTCGGCCCCCAAGCTCCTCCCTTAGCATGGCGGTATAATCCATGACATTTTCCGCCTCAAGATGCTCGCTTTCCTCCACCATCGGACAGATAATATAGCACTGCCTGCCCGCCATAACCTGCTTCTCGATAAATCGGTAAGCTGTCTGCCGGTATCCGTTATCTACTACGCAGTTCTTAATCGGCATTCTGTCTGCCGGAAGTTCGTCAATCACCGAAATATCCAAATCTCCATACAGAATAATGGCGAGAGTCCGGGGAATCGGCGTGGCGCTCATTACCAAAATGTGAGGCGTACCGCCTTTTTCTGCAAATATTTCCCGCTGGCGCACCCCAAACCGATGCTGTTCGTCCGTAATTACAAGCGCCAGATTCTGATAATGTACTTTGCTCTGAATTAACGCATGCGTACCAAGAATAATCTGCGATTCGCCTTCTGCAATCCGCTCATAAGCCTCTCTCTTTGCTTTGGCTGTCATGGAGCCGGTAAGAAGCTCCGTCCGGATTGGAATCTGATATTCTCTAAAAAGTTCCGTAATGGAATCATAGTGCTGCTTCGCAAGGACCTCGGTGGGTGCCATCATCGCTGCCTGATATCCCTGACAGGCCGCCGCAAGAAGCGCCAGCACAGCAATAATCGTCTTGCCGGACCCCACGTCTCCCTGAATCAGTCTGGACATGACAAAGCCGCTTCGCATATCGCTCTCGATTTCCGCCCACACCTTCTTCTGGGCTTTCGTAAGCTCATAGGGAAGACTTGCAAGAAGCCGGTCCGTCTCCGCACAATGACTGAGCTGAAAATCACTGCGCAGTCTTGTGCTCTCTGTCCTCATTTTCCTTAAAGACAGAATAAACTCCAGAAATTCATCAAACACCAGTCTCTCTCTTGCATGATAAAATACTTCTTTATCCTCAGGAAAATGAATCCCTCTCAGCGCATAATTGTATTCGGCCAGCCCATATTTCAGACGCAGTTCTTCCGAAAGTTTGTCCGTACACAATTCCAAATGCTCCACCGCCTGTCTGACTGCCTTCGTCACCATATTATTCGTAAGACCCTTCGTCAACGGATATCTTGGCTGCAGTGTTCCAAGCTTTTCTTCATATTTGCTGCAGGGATAAAAAATCTCCGGGTGCTCTAGCACAAGTTCCCGTCCCTTACGCACAACCTGTCCCCGCAGGGTAACTCTTCCCCCTGCAGCAAAAGTACTCCTTAAAAAAGGCATCCGGAACCACATCGCCTTTATGGTTCCGGAAATATCCTTAATCTGTACAGTTGTAACCGGCATTCTGCGATTCGGCGATACCTGAACCTTGCCCCATATAGCGCCTGAAACCGTCTGCACTCTGCCTTCTTCCAATTCGCTGACTGGCACAGGTTCCTCGTATACGTCATATCCTCCCGGGTAATACCGAAGCAAATCTCCAACCGTAAAGATTCCCAGTTTATAAAATAATGCTCCAGTCTTCTCCCCGATTCCCTTTAATTCCGTAATTCCTGTTCTCTCATTCATATTGTTACAATCCCTTAATCCGGCGGACAGCCGTCCGCCAGAAAGCAATTTACAAACATACTCTCAGAATGCTCCGGCACATCTACCCGCCGGTTCTTATTCTACCGCAAGCACGTAATAATAGATTGGCTGCCCGCCGAACTGCGCGTCAACATCCATATCCGGGTAAAGTTCTTCAATTTCCGCGGCAAATTCAGCGGCTTCCGCCTCTTCAACCTCAGCGCCGTAATAGATACTAATCAGCTCAGAATCCTCATCTACCAGAGCCGCAAGCATCTCCTTAGCTGTATCATGTATATCAGTGCCTACCGCAAGGATTCCTGAGTCTCCAATCCCCATGATATTGCCTTCATGAATCTCTTTATCGTCAATCTTCGTATCCCGGACCGCATAGGTAACCTGCCC
Source organism: uncultured Dorea sp. (assembly GCA_948468495.1). The sequence continues at coordinate 2,214 of CAOKJI010000527.1, forward strand.
GGTCTTCACATTCCGAATATTCTCCAGCATAGCCTCTTCGTTAGCGGCAGCGTCTGAATCCGGCATAAAGTTAATCATTGCCGTAATTCCCTGCGGAATTGTCTTGGTAGGAATCACAATAATCTGCTTATCCTCCACAAGAGCCTTCGCCTGGTTCGCCGCCAGAACAATATTCTTATTATTCGGAAGAATAAAAATCGTATCCGCATTCACCTGATCAATGGCATTGAGCATATCTTCGGTACTCGGATTCATCGTCTGGCCACCTTCGATAATATAGTCTGCGCCAAGCTCCCGGAAAATATGATTCAGTCCC
>CAOKJI010000528.1 GCA_948468495.1 uncultured Dorea sp.
TAGAGAGTGTCTCCTGATTCAATCCGCTGTTTACCAAAAGATTATGAACAGTAAGCGGAATACAGATAGTGAGATTGAATTTTGAAACACGCTCTGGTATTTCAGGTATAATTTTGCTATGATTGAATAAACGGGCGCAGCCCGGACGGCATGATAGAAGGAGTTTTCCTATGAATCAGATTCTTGACAGAAGCATTCTGCTCATTTACTGCTTTGGCAGTGTATTTTTTACCAATATCAATACGGCGCTTCTGATTGCATTTCTTTCTGCATCCATTCACACCTGTCTGCATTATTACACCAGTCAGAAGCACTTTCATCTGTTTCTTTCCTTGCTTTATTTGGTGTTGATACTGTTCAGGCCAGAGTTTATGCTGTTTTTCCCGGTGGTGCTGTATAGTATCCTGGAGGATGAATACCGGATAATTCTGATTCCATACTGACTGCTCTGCCTGTTCCGGCTGATGAATGCGGCTCCTAATGTTCTCCTCTTTCTGATAACCGGAATCCTTCTGTCTCTTCTGCTAAACCATCACACCCGTTCCTACCGGAATCTCTTGCAGAAATTCAAGCAGACCCGGGACGACAGTGTAGAGCTGAATCTCTTGCTTAAGGAAAAGAATCAGGTTCTCCTTGAGAAGCAGGACTATGAAATCTATACCGCCACATTAAAAGAACGGAACCGGATTGCAAGAGAAATCCATGATAACGTGGGGCACATGCTCTCCCGCTCGATTCTGCTGACCGGCGCTATCCGAACCATCAATAAGGATACGGCGCTTACTCCTTCTTTGGAGCAGTTAGAGACCACGCTCAGCTCTGCTATGACCAGCGTACGGGAAAGCGTACATGATCTTCACAATGAATCCATCCATTTGAAGGAAGCCCTGACAGGCCTTACGGAAGCATTTACTTTCTGCCCCGTCTCCCTGGAATATGATATGGGCTTTGAAGTCCCCAAAGCAGTGAAATACTGTTTTATCGCCGTCGTAAAAGAAGCGCTGAATAATGTCATGCGCCACAGCAACGCACAGAACGTACACATTATTCTCCGGGAGCACCCGGCCCTTTATCAGCTTATTATAGAAGATAACGGAAGCAAAAGTCCCCCACAGACAGAAGACGGACTGGGCCTTCTTAATATGAGAGACCGGATTGCTGCTCTGAACGGCCAGATACAAATCCAGACGGAGAAAGGATTCCGCATTTTTATTACCATTCCGAAAAGGGAGGATTTCTAAGATGATAACCATACTAATTATTGATGACGATATTCTGGTAACCACAGCGCTGAAGACCATTCTGGAATCCGATGAAGAACTTACCGTAACCGGTACCGGTTCTGACGGAAGAGACGCCGCCCGCATGTACAAGAAACTCCGTCCGGATGTGCTCCTGATGGACATCCGCATGAAGGACATGAACGGACTGGATGCATCAGAGCAGATTCTGACCGGATATCCCGATGCAAAGATTCTCCTGCTCACCACCTTCTCTGACGACGAATACATTGTGAAGGCATTAAAATCCGGCGTAAAGGGCTATCTTCTTAAGCAGGATTACGAAAGTATCATCCCCGCCATCAAAGCCGTACACACTGGACAGACTGTTTTCGGAAATGAAATCGTCTCCCGGATTCCCGGTCTTCTGGAGCAGAAAGAGGATTTCCATTACAGAGATTACGAAATCGGAGAAAAAGAATACCAGATTATCACGCTAATCGCAGAAGGATTAAACAACAAAGAAATCGCCGGAAGACTCTGCCTAAGCGAAGGGACCGTCCGCAACTACTTAAGCGACATTCTGAATAAGTTAAACTTAAGAGACCGCACGCAGCTTGCCATTTTTTACTACAGGCACCGCTGATAGAACGAAGTTTTATATAAGATGAAAAAAGCCTCCGATTAATCATCGAAGGCTTCTTTCATCTTATTCATAAATCCTTTTTTCTTTGCCTTTGGTTTGCTTTCTACCGGCATATTCAGCGTATTTCCAGTCAACTCGTCAAACTTACGCAGCGCTTCTTTCGCTTCCTGACTCAGTTTTTCCGGCGTCTGAATCACCAGCGTTACATAGTGGTCGCCCCGAATCTGGGAATTTCTCACAGAAGGCACGCCTTTGCCCCGAAGCCTTACCTTGGTATCCGTCTTGGTTCCCGGCTTCACCGTATAGATGACTTCTCCGTCCACCGTCTTAATCTTCACATCCGCGCCAAGAGCTGCCTGCGCGAAGGATATCGGCGCTGTAGAGAATATATGCATATCCTGACGCTGGAAAATCGGATGTCTGGATACAGACACCTCAACCAGCAGATCGCCTCTTGGGCCGCCGTTTACGCCTGGCTCTCCCTTTTCCCGAATCCTTACGCTCTGTCCGTTATCAATTCCGGCAGGAATGGATACGGAAATCTTCTTCTTATTGGAAATAAACCCTGTTCCGCCGCAATCCGGACATTTATCCCGAATAACCTTACCGCTTCCATGGCAGTCCGGACAGGTCTGCACATTCTGAACCATTCCAAATAAA
>CAOKJI010000529.1 GCA_948468495.1 uncultured Dorea sp.
GGAAGCGGCGATCATAAATGAACTTGGAAGCTTATACCGCTGCCAGGGGCGTACAGATGAGTCGATAGAATCCTTTGAAACACTGGCTGAAATGCTGAAGATACGGGTTGGAACGGAAAACGAAGAATATGCAAACGTTGTGAATAACCTTGCCGGAGCTTACCGCTTAAAAGGAGACTATGATAAGGCAATCAGGAATTTCGAGACAGCCCGGGATATTTACGAGAAAGGGATTGGTAAAAATTCATATTTGTATTCTTCTCTTTTGAATAATATGGGTTTAGTATACATGGAATTGAATCAGTGCAGGGAAGCAGAAAAAAATTTTCATGAGGCATTAAGGATCATTGAGAAACTTGAAGAAAATTCAGAGGAGTTTACAGGCGATAAGGCGGTTACATACAGCAATCTGGCATCGGTCTGTTTAAAAGAAAAGAATTTGGATAAGGCAGAAGAATACCTGTCCTGCGCATTGGATATTTATGGGACGGTTCTTCCCGAATATCGATATCATATGGGCGCGGTATATAATACACTGGGTCATGTCCGCCGGATACGTAAAAACTATGAAGGAGCGCGGAAGGCGTATTTGTGGGCGATGGAATGGACAGAAAAGTTTTATGGGAAAAATAATGAATATGAAAAGGTTCAGGCAAATCTGGCACAGATTGAGCAGGATAAATTAGCAATGATTGATGATATCATACGGAGAGAATTTCAGATGTTTCAACGGGTTGAAAATCAGGGAAACCGCGCAGCCTGTCAGGATGATTACACTACTTTCAGAATTATGCGGAAAGCTCAGTTTATGGCATGGAATCAGGAAACGCTGGAAGCTTATCTGCTGGATTTGAGAGATGCAGAACATGCAGGACGCAATCTGGTAAGCGAGAAGTATGGGTATATGATGGAACATACCTCGCCGGCAGAATACCTGCAGATTAAAAATCTGCTTCCGGGTGTTGGGAAAACAAAAGAGAAGGTAATGGGGGATATTATGAAGATACTTATGGAACAGACAGAGGTATTTTTCAGGACATATCCGCAATTATTAAAGGGTTCCCGTCCGTTGTTTTCTAAGGATGATATGTATTTTACATCTATAGAGACTTATACAGAAGGGGAATTAAAAACATACTCAGAATCTACATTGAAATTATATTATCAATGGATTCTGAAGCTGCAGACAGAAGAAAAATCCATTGTATATCAAATATATGATAATATGGTAAAAGAGTATGGGTATCGCAGTGTAAAAGAAGCGGCATTGAATCATTAACTTTTATAATTAAGGAGACTAACTAATGAAAATACTGATTCTTGGAGGAAGTTATTTTTTCGGGCGTATTTTTGCCTGGCAGGCCTGCAGCCGGCATGAGCTGACAGTCTTAAACCGGGGCACATACACCCTGAAAAATCAACGGGTAAAGCAATTGATTCTGGACAGGCATGATACCGGGAGAATCAGAGAATTACCTTCTGAGGAATATGATGCAGTGGTAGATTTCTGCGGATACAAGCAGGATGATATAGCGAAATTTATCGGCAATTACAAAGGGAAAATCAGACAGTACATTTTTGTGAGTACGGTCGATGTGTATGAACGTCAGACAGGAACTGTCAAAAGCGAAACGGCGCCGTATGAATACCGCTCCATTCCAGGGGAGGCGGGAGAATATATCCGGGGTAAGATAGCTCTTGAGAAAGAACTGAAAGAATGTGCAGAAACGGCCCGGATACCTTATACAATCATCCGGCCGGCAATGATATACGGGAGGTATAACTACGCTCCCCGGGAAAATTACTATGCAAGGTGCATCGCCGAGGGAAAATCGGTTTACTATCCTGTCGATGCGAAGGGGATGTTTCAGTTTGTCTATGTGGATGATGCGGCAAAGATGCTGGAGGCATTGTGCGGAAATGAAAGAGCATATCATGAAAGCTATAATTTCTGCAGCAATGAAAGAATCAATTATCCCAAATTCTTTGACATCCTTAAAAATGTAATGGAAGATAAAAGCCTGATAAAGAATATAGCTGTTTCTGACATCAGGGATCAGTATTTTCCATTTCCGCTGACGGAAAATGAGACAGAGCTTTATGAAGGAGAAAAAATCTGTGGGATAAGCGGATTGGAATATACGGATTTTACTTCTTCTATGAGTGAAACAATCCGGTATTTTATAGATATTTTTCGTCAGGAAAAGAAATAAGAGAGAATGGTGTATTGTCTGGATGCAGTAATCTGGCAGGAGGAAAAAACTATGAGAGTACCAATTGAGACAAGCGCAAGGCATGTTCATCTAAGCCGGGAAGATTTTGAGATTCTATTCGGAAAAGGTAAAGAATTAACTGTAAAAACACCGCTCAGCCAGCCGGGACAGTATGCCTGCGAGGAACGGGTTATGCTTGTGGGACCTAAGGGTACGTTTGAGCGGGTTTCGGTGCTGGGGCCTTTTCGGAGCGGGACGCAGGTTGAGATATCCATGAGCGATGCAAGGAAGCTGGGTGTGGACGCC
>CAOKJI010000530.1 GCA_948468495.1 uncultured Dorea sp.
ATGGTGCCTTCTTCCATATCCATGCCGTTCTTCGGCATACAAATTGCTGTTGCCATCCCTATTCCTCCCTTGATTATAATACGTCTCTGACTGCCGCTTCAATCTTAGCCGGAGTCGGGAATGTCTCAGCCTCAAGTACCGGGTTAAATGGTACCGGACAGTACAGCGCGCCGACTCTCTTAATCGGAGCGTCCAGATAATAGAATGCGTCGCTGTCCGTAATCGTTGCCGCAATCTCGCCGCCGAATCCGCCGAACTGAACCGCCTCGTGCACGATTACAACTCTGTGGGTTTTCTTTGCTGTAGCAATGATTGCATCCTTATCCAGCGGAGAAAGCGTACGAAGGTCAAGCACTTCTACGTTGATTCCTTCTTCTGCAAGCTGCTCAGCTACCTTAAGGCTCATCTGTACCATTCTTCCGTAAGTAATAATGGATACGTCTGTACCCTCTCTCTTTACATCTGCAACACCAAGCGGAATGGTATAATCCTCATCTGGAATCATGCCTTTTTCCTTATATAATCTCTTCTGCTCTAAAAATACAACGGTGTTGTTATCGCGAATCGAAGCCTTCAATAATCCTTTTGCGTCGTAAGGAGTAGACGGAACTACAACCTTAAGTCCCGGCACATGCAGATACATCTGCTCCAAAGACTGTGAATGCTGTGCAGCCGCGCCTGTACCGCCGCCAGATGGAGTACGAATCACCATCGGCACGTTAACCTTGCCTGCAAACATAAAATGCATCTTTGCCGCCTGATTGATAATCTGGTCATAACATACTGCCATGAAGTCGGAGAACATCAGCTCTACTATAGGACGCATTCCTGTAATAGCGGAACCGACGCCCGCACCCATAAATGCTGTCTCCGAAATCGGCGTCTCACGGATTCTCTCCGGTCCGAACTCCTCTAACATATTCTTGGAAACACCGAATGCACCGCAATATGCTCCGATATCTTCTCCCATAAAATATACACTCTCATCGCGGCGCATCTCCTCAACCATAGCTTCACGAACCGCGTCTCTATAAGTAATCTGTCTCATTTCACTCATCTTATTTCCCTCCTAATTACTCTGCGTAGTAACTGTGCAGAAAATGCACAGATTTACTGAATTTTACTCTGCGTATACGTCAGCTTCCAGGTCTGCGACTTCCGGCTGCGGCTGAGCTTTCGCGTACTCGATTGCGTCTGCGATTGCCTTATCTGCACCTGCCTGCATTGCATCAATTTCCTCATTTGTAAAAATACCCTTCTCGGTCAGGAACTGGCGGAAACGAATAATCGGGTTCCTGTCCGCCCAGTATTTAATCTCTTCCTTGGTACGGTATAAGTTACCGTCGCTCTTAGAGTGTCCGGACGTCCGGTAAGTATGCTCAACTACCAGTACCGGACCGTTGCCTGCTACTACATACTCGCGGGCTTCCTTTACCGTCTCATATACTGCCAATACGTCGTTGCCGTCGCACTCGTATGCTTTGAAGCCAAATGCTGCGGCTCTCTGCTTCAAGTCTTTATTCTTTACGACTCTGTCAAGAGGTGTTGACATGCCGTAGGTATTATTTGTCAGGATGAACATTACCGGGAGATCCCATGCCGCCGCAAGGTTCATAGACTCTAAGATTGCGCCTTCATTGGAAGCTCCGTCACCAAAGAACGCCGCGCATACGCGGTTCGGAATCTTCTTCATCTTGATGGTCAGCGCTGCGCCGCATGCAATCGGGCCGTTTGCTCCAACGATGCCGTTCGCTCCAAGAATCCCATTGTCGAAATCACAGATATGCATGGAGCCGCCTTTGCCATGGTTCGTACCGGTCGCACGTGCTAAGATCTCCGCCATCATAGAATTTAAGTCGACACCCTTGCCAAGCGCCTGGCCATGTCCCCGGTGGGTAGCCAGCATATAGTCCTCTTTGGTCAGGGCCGCTGTAGTTCCTACGCCGGTGGCTTCCTCGCCAATACTAAGATGCATGGTTCCATGAACAAGTCCCTGTCCGAAGAGCCAGAAGGCCTGTTCCTCAAACTTGTTGACAGTCATCATGCGGACCATCAGCTCTTGAAGAAATTCTTTGTTTTCTCCCATGATAATTCCTCCTAAAAAATAAGTTTACATTTGTATACTTGCTTTTCTATTGCAAATTCCTTATGCCCATAATATAACACCGCATGATTCTTCTGTCAATATATTTTCTCACAAAATTAAGCTTTTAAGCGCCTTTTCGGTAACGATTTCTTAGAATCAAGAAGCATATGTCGGAAAACGGATATAAGAAAATCCAGAAAATGCGGCAGGCTCTGACAATGTCAAAGACGACGCCAGAGCCTGCCGCAACTCTCCTCTTATGAAATGGATTGGGAATATTTAATTTACTTCTTTGTTATTTGCAAGTATATTTTTCTTGCGCATTTTCAGCTTCTCTTTTTCCTTTTCGTCAGTTTCCCTATCAATTAATTCATCAACAAATGTTATTAGCGCATTGTAGACTTCAAATTGCTGATCACTCATACCCATATT
>CAOKJI010000531.1 GCA_948468495.1 uncultured Dorea sp.
TAAGGAATGTAAATATGACGCGGTATCGCTTGGGGAGGTTATGCTCCGGCTCGACCCGGGGGAAGGCCGTATCCGTACGGCAAGAAGCTTCCGCGCCTGGGAGGGCGGCGGCGAATACAATGTGGTAAGGGGACTGCGAAGGTGCTTTGGCATGAGGACCGCAATTCTTACTGCATTTGCCGATAATGAAGTGGGAATGCTGATGGAAGACTTTATTCTTCAGGGCGGGGTGGATACCTCCCTGATTCAATGGATGAAGACGGACGGAATTGGAAGAACTTGCAGGAACGGAATAAATTTTACCGAGAGAGGGTATGGCATCCGGGGAGCGATCGGGTGCTCTGACCGGGCAAATACGGCTATCTCAAAAGCAACGCCGGAGGATTTTGATTTCGAGCACATATTCGGAGAACTGGGAGTCAGGTGGCTTCATACCGGCGGTATCTATGCCGCGCTTTCCGAGCAGTCCTGCGAGACAGTGCTTGCGGCTATTAAAACTGCCAAAAAATACGGGACCATCGTTTCCTACGATTTAAATTACCGTCCGTCTATGTGGAATGCAATCGGCGGTCAGGCGAAAGCTCAGGAAGTTAACAGGGAAATTGCGAAATATGTGGATGTGATGATCGGCAATGAAGAAGATTTTACGGCGTGCCTGGGTTTTGAAATTGAGGGAAATGACGAGAACTTAAAGGAATTGAATTTGGATGGATATCGGAAGATGATCAATGAGGCGGCTGCAGCCTATCCGAACTTTAAGGCGGTAGCGACTACGCTGCGTACAGTAAGGACGGCAACGGTCAATGACTGGAGCGCGATCTGTTGGGCGGATGGAGATGTCTATAAAGCGAAGGATTATAAAGGACTTGAGATTCTGGACCGGGTAGGAGGCGGTGATTCTTTTGCATCAGGTCTGATTTACGGCCTGATGACGACGCAGGATGCCGGGACAGCCGTAAATTACGGAGCGGCGCATGGAGCGCTGGCAATGACGACTCCCGGAGATACCACGATGGCAAGCAGGAAAGAGGTTGAGGCAGTCATGGGCGGCGCGGGAGCCCGGGTACAGCGCTGATAACATTGATAGGAAAAGAGGAGCGTGGATCATGAAATTTATTACGATCGGAGAGATACTGCTTCGGCTGACGCCGCCAGATTATGGGAAGATACGTATGGCAAACAGTTTTCAGGCAAGCTATGGAGGAAGTGAGGCAAATATTGCTCTGGCGCTGGCGAATCTGGGAATCGACAGTACATTTTTTACCGTAGTGCCGGACAATAGCCTCGGCAAAAGCGCGATACGGATGCTTCGGAGCAACGATGTGCACTGCGCGCCGGTGATTCGCGCTTCGCAGGAGGAGGCACCTACGCACCGGCTGGGAACTTACTTTTTGGAGACGGGATACGGAATCCGCGCCAGCAAGGTGATTTATGACCGGAAACACAGTGCGATAACGGAATATGATTTTTCCAAAGTTAACGTAGAAGAGCTGCTGTCTGGATACCACTGGCTTCATCTGTCGGGGATTACGCCGGCGCTGGGGGAAGGACCCCGGAAGCTGGTTATGCGGTGTCTGAAAGCTGCCCGGAAAATGGATATGACGGTCAGTTTTGACGGTAATTTCCGCAGCACCCTCTGGAGCTGGGAAGAGGCGAGGGATTACTGCACCGGATGTCTGCCGTATGTAGACGTTCTGCTGGGGATTGAACCGTATCATCTTCCCGCGCCAGATGGGAAGGATTATAAGGAGAACATTCCGTACCATCCAGATTATGAGCAGCAGGACGGCATTTTTCGGGAATTTGTTTCACAGTATCCGAATATTAAATGTATCGCCCGGCATGTACGTTACGCCCACAGCGGAAGCGAAAACAGCTTGAAAGCTTACATGTGGTATCAGGGGAAAACCTGCGAGAGCAAAACCCATACATTTCATATTCTGGACCGGGTAGGAGGCGGCGATGCATTTGCCAGCGGATTGATTTATGCGATAATGGAAAACTATTCGCCGGAAGATACGGTAAACTTTGCCGTTGCGAGCAGCGTAATCAAGCATACCATTCATGGAGACGGTAATATCACAGATGATGCAGGGACGATAAAAAACCTGATGAACAGGAACTATGATATCCGGAGATGATTCTGCAGTTCATACATGCCTTGCAGTTGCGGAGTAAAAGTGTTATAATGCAATGAAATTAAGCAGCTATGTGTTGTGCTCTATGAAAGGACAAGCAGAATATGAAAACATCCAAAAAGGTGACAATCGCAATTGTACTGGTGATTTTGGCGGGACTATACTATTATGTTTCCCTGCCTGCTATCAATATCCATTCTTCGGATACCTGGTTTTTTATTGTGGGTTTTGTTGTAGTAATTCTTGCCTGGTATGTAATCCGCAAGAGGATGCGTCCGCAGGACATCAAAGAATCGAAGACGGCAAAAGGGTTGATTGGCCTTTTGCTCGTGATTGGCGTTATTTATGTGATAGGAAGCATTCTATCCT
>CAOKJI010000532.1 GCA_948468495.1 uncultured Dorea sp.
CGATGACTACTATAGACTATACGGTGGAGCCAGACCAGGCAAGGCATGAGGAGTATATGTTCTATTTCGGGAAATATAAAGAAATCTATGCCCTTGCAAAAGACTGGATGCATGAAGTGACCATGCATGTGACACAGAGATAAGGAGAAGAGACCTATGGCAAAGGTATCGGTATCAATTCTGGCCTGTGACCAGACCAGAATCGGGGAACAGGTTCTGGAAGCGGAACGGGCGGGAGCCGATGTGGTTCATATTGACGTAATGGATGGAGTATATGTTGAGAATGTAACCTTCGGTCCCCAGCTTGTCGCTGATTTGAAGAAGATTACAAAGCTTCCGCTGTCCGTACATATGGAGCTGTTAAGGCCGGAGACATTTCTTCCCATGTTTGCCAGGGCAGGGGCAGATATCGTTACATTTCAGCTTGACGCCTGTCCGAATCCGATTCATATGCTTCGGGAGATTCATAAAGCAGGTCTGAAAGCCGGGGTGGGAATCGGCCCGGCATATGATGTGGAGAATCTGAAATATCTGCTTCATCATGCAGACGGCCTGATTCTTATGAGCGTGGAGCCGGGATATGGCGGGCAGCCCTTTGAGGAAAGCGTGTATGAGAAGCTTCGCCGGGTTCGGAAAATCATGGATGAGACAGGATACCATGTGCCCGTCAGCGTTGACGGCGGCGTGAATGTACAGACAGGGAAGAGACTGGTAGAAGCAGGAGTAGATGTGCTGATTGCGGGAAGTTCTGTATTCCAGAGCGGTTCGATTACGGATGCGGTGGAAGAATTGAAGAGATTGTAAATGAAATGCCCTGGGACCGAAGTATCCTTCCTGTCCCAAGGCATTTTTGATAAAATTATACCTGACAAACCTGAAAATAATTAAAAACAGGTTTATAAGTTTCGTCCAGCTTTTAACTGAGTGATTTCTTCAAGGGAAAGTCCGGAAATATTTATGATTTCTTCCAAAGCATATTTTCCGGTAGCCAGCATACGGAGCGCCGCCTCACGCATGCCTTCTTTTATCCCTTCTTTTATTCCTTCTTTTAAGGATTCATTTCTCATATCTTCCATAATTTTACACATCTCACTTATTCCTTTCGGGTCTTCTTTTAGATATCTTGTTCGTTCCGCCATCAGCTCAGATTCCATATCGTCTGGGTTTGTACAGTTGAAATCGTGCATGAGTTTTCCAATGTCAGAAGTTCCGCGATATTCTCCATTCACATAAAGTATGTGCTCGCCGTCTTCAAAAGAGTTACCTGTTACAAGATTGATTCGCTCTATCGGGTAAAATGGCTTGCCCTTGTTATAAAAATCTTTTTCAATAATAAAAATGATATATGTATCTGGCAATTCTTTAAAGTCCTGTCCAGAATGAAGATTCTCAATATCCAGTATGCTGGACTGATATCTTGCCCGGTGTGGGTCTGCACCTTTGTCTTGTCTTTGGATTTCTAAATTATATTTTTTCCCGGCTGAATCTGTTCCATAGGCATCCAGACAAACGGAACGTGCTCCTGCCAGCCTTTTCATATCCTTTTGTGTTTCACAGGCTGTAATAATTAAATCTTGCTTGCCTGTGATAATACGCAGCACTAATTCTGCCAGTGGAATGTTATCTTTGAACAGGCAGCGCATAAAATCATCGTCAATAAGCCGTAAGGCACGCAGGCGCTGTAAATCTTCCTGATGTTGCTGTTCTGTAATTGTCAATATTTCTACCTGCTTTCTACTTTGCTTTTTGTATACTTATATTATCATAAAATATTCTATTATACAAGTGTTATTTATGAAAGTAATACAGACGATATTATTAATCGTTACTATTCACGACCCAAGGGCCGCTCATAGTAACGTTTTCTGTCCTTTGTTTTTTACTTCCTGTCTTACAAGTTAATGCATCAAAGGTTTGGATTGTCAATTATGACAGGAAGTTTGCCAATTCTGCAAGTGATGTTGACATTACCCCCCCCGATATTAACATAAAGCAAGAGGTTCAAACAGGAAGATGGAGGTGAGGGAAGCAGGAAAGGAACCTGAGATAACGTATTGGATATAAGAAGTTCAATACATATTTTGTAAGAGGCTAAAAGAAGAAAAAAGAAGGAGGAAATTTAAAAGATGAAAAGAAGGTTAATTACTGCTTTGCTGGCGGCAGTTCTGGTATGCGGGAGCGGCATAACCGTATGGGCAGATGAAGGAGAGGATGCAGCAGAAATAGCAGCGGAGGATGCTGCCGGGGAAGAAATAAACGCGCTGGAAAACAGTGGGATACAGGAAACAGAAAATGCGGATGCTCATGAACAGGCCGATACCGGAGAAGCAGTGGAACAGGCGGAAAGCAGCGAAGAGCCGGTAGCGCTCTCAGAAGTGAAAGAAGTTGATATGAATGGGCTGGAGTGGAAAGAAGCAGATGGAGTGCTTACTATTTACGGAAATGGAGAAATCGAGGAGTATCACTGGATAAAAATAAAGGAAGAAGAGATTACATCAGTTATTATT
>CAOKJI010000533.1 GCA_948468495.1 uncultured Dorea sp.
TAAGACTCTTGCAATTGTTCCCATTTTGCGGGCGGGCCTTGGAATGGTGAACGGTATGCTGGCTTTGGTTCCTTCGGCCAAAGTAGGCCATATCGGCCTCTACCGGGACGAGAAGACTCATGAACCGCACGAATATTACTGCAAACTGCCGGACCCTGCGGACAAGCGTCTGATTGTTGTTACCGACCCGATGCTGGCCACCGGCGGTTCTGCCGTCGCAGCCGTAGATTTTATCAAGCAGCGGGGCGGCAGACATATTAAATTCATGTCTATTATCGCTGCACCCGAAGGCATTAAGCGTTTTCATGAAACTCATCCGGATGTTCAGTTATATGTAGGCCATATTGACCGGGAACTGAACGAAGCCGCATATATCTGCCCAGGTCTCGGAGACGCCGGAGACCGGATTTTCGGAACAAAATAATACGGGAGGACCTTATGAAGATTGTATTTCTGGATGTTAAAACAATTGGGGAAGATATGGATTTGTCCAGATTTGACGCTCTGGGCGAAGTAGTGAAATATCCCTTTTCCACCTCGGCGGACGTACCGGAACGGGCATTAGACGCTGATGTTCTAATCGTGAATAAAGTGCAGATTAATGAACAGACCATCGGCCGGGCCCAGAATCTTAAGCTGGTATGCGTCACAGCTACCGGCACCAATAATCTGGATAAGCCTTATCTGGAGAAACGAGGAATTGCCTGGCGCAACGTGGCTGGTTACTCCACAGAATCCGTAGCCCAGCATACGTTTGCCATGCTTTTCTATCTGTTGGAAAAGCTGCGGTACTATGACGACTATGTAAAAGAAGACCGGTATACAAATGACACGATATTTACCCATTTTGCGGAACATTTCTATGAATTAAAGGATAAAACCTGGGGTATCATCGGACTGGGAAACATTGGACGCCGGGTTGCCCGGATTGCAGACGCCTTCGGCGCAAGAGTCATCTATACTTCCCCTTCTCACAGCGCCCCTCAAAATGGATACTGTCAGGTTGATATGGATACCTTGCTTGCCGAATCCGACATTATTTCCGTCCATGCACCGTTAAATCAATATACGGAAAACCTGATTGACAGGAACGTTCTCAAAAAGATGAAAAAGAACTGTATCTTTCTGAATCTGGGACGCGGCCCTATCGTTGTGGAAGCTGATTTAGCCAGCGCTCTGGAACAGGATATCATTGCCGCGGCAGGTCTGGACGTATTGTGCGAAGAGCCTATGAGCGCTGACAATCCTCTGCGCAGAATCAAAGACAGCAAAAAACTCTTTATCACCCCCCACATCGCATGGGCAAGCATAGAAGCCCGGACCAGACTGATGTCCATTATTCTTGGTCAGGTGAAGGAGTTCTTTTCATGATAAACGCACTGACCTCAGGCACATGGTTCATTGCCAACTAAGGCTGTTTCGATGAGGCGCGTCTCTGTCTCTTCCCAAAAGCATGGCAGAAGGTTTCTAACACCATTCCGAAGAAGATGGCAAAGTCGCCGATGTTATAAGTAATCTCCGTAACCTTCGGCCATTTCGTTTGAAAGCCGATATAATCAATGACCCTTCCTCGCAGAATACGGTCAAAAATATTGCTGAAAGCCCCGCCGGTAAACAGCATCATCCCCGTTTTTTCCAAAAAACGGCGGGGTCTCCTAAGCAGCATGGCATCATACAGAAGCGTAACCGCACCCAGCAGAGCAGATATCTTTCGTAAGACATCTGCTCTGTTCTTCATAAATCCAAGCGCCGCTCCTTTGTTATACACCTTCCGTATATATACCTTTCCTCCGGTAAGAACTCTTTCTTCCCCAGAATCAAGGGTTTCTTCGACAGCCTGCTTCAATATCACATCCAGAGAAAATACTGCGGCTGCAATTCCGGCAAAAATGCAGAATATCATCTACGCTTCTCCCTTGATTTTAGCAATTTCAGCCTTAACCTCTCCTATCTGTGTCCGCCGTTTATCAATCGCCTCGCAGAGCGCCGCCACGTCTCCATCGACAACTTCTCCCCCCTGATATCTGTCATAAATCAGTTTACCGATATCCGTATAGTCCCTGTCATTCCCTCTGTTCAAAGAGCGAATATCGCTTTTCAGTTTCTGAATCTCAAGCGTATCCTCTGTCTTCTTTCCAATCTCTGTAGCTGCATCGGAAATCTTCTTTCCTAAATCCTCAAAAAAATCTGACATATTCCTTCTCCTTTTCTTCTATAGTTCTCTGATCATCCTAAGGGTTCCATATAAATTCAGCGTCCCATATCCCCACTCTCTGTTCGGATACTCCACATCAGATCTTCTCTCAGCGCCAAGAATAAACAACCCCTTAAGCTGCATCGTGTTATATCCGAGAAAGCGTGAATTCTGCATCAGCAGCCATTCAGCCAGAAGCGCGCTTGCCCCTGCCGTAACGGCCGCAGCGGCGCTGGAACCGGTTCTGCTCGCAAATCTTCCTCCTGGAAGAGCTCCCGTCACATCTACCCCCGGCGCGGCAAAATCCGGT
>CAOKJI010000534.1 GCA_948468495.1 uncultured Dorea sp.
GCAAAGAAGAACGGCTATCCCTTTATTGCGAAACCGGATAACGGCGTCGGCGCTTCCGACACGCACAGAATCAGCAGCGAGAAAGAACTGACTGCATTTTTCCAGAGCAAAACGCCGGGCGTCACCTATATTCTTGAGGAATATATTGACGCCGCAGTAAATTCCTACGACGCTATCATTAATTCCCAGGGAGAACCCATCTTTGAAACTGGAAATGTTACGCCAAATTCCATTATGGATATTGTGAATACTTCTGACAATTCCATTTATTACATTGTCAAAGATTTGCCGGAGGATACCCGCAGGGCCGGACGCGCCGCAGTAAAAAGCTTCGGTGTAAAGAGCCGGTTTATCCATTTTGAATTTTTCCGCCTTTTAAGCGACCATCCTGGAATGGGTAAGAAAGGAGATATCGTAGCCCTTGAAGTCAACATGCGGCCATGCGGCGGATTTACCCCTGATATGATTAATTTCGGCCACAGCACCAACGTATACAAAATCTGGGCGGATATGATAGCCTTCGATAAATCTACCGTACAAAGCGGCGACGACAAATTCTGCGCTTATGCAGGTCTCAGGGACGGCAAGAATTTCGTTATGAGCCATGAAGATATTATAAAAAATTATGGGGAACATTTAAAAATGGTGGAACGGATCCCCGACGCACTCTCCGGCGCCATGGGCAATCAGATGTATGTGGCGGTTTTTGATACGGAAAAAGAAATGAACGATTTCTATAACCACGTGTTGGAATGTAAAAAAACGGGCCAACAAACGAAAAAGTCCGCCAAAAAAACATTGGAAACCAAGCAATCTGCTTAAAACACCGACAGTATACAATAGCTTTACCGGAAGATTCTATCTTTACGGTAAAGCTATTTTTCATTTTCAGTAACCGTCTACAATCCTTCCAGTGTAAAGGACGGAATAAAACTCTCTCCGGCCGTCTCCCCTTCCTGTATAAAAGCTTGCTCCACCCCCAGAGCAATTGCATAATCTACCAGTTTGTCATACTCCTTCCTGGTCACCCTGCGGTTCAGCTCCGGATATCTGGATACATCCAGACTGTCTAAAGGCGTATACTGATTCATCAGACTCATATAGATTCTGTCCCCGTACGTCTCATATAAATATCTGACAATCCGCTTCGCCTCCGATACCTGCCCCGGCAGCAGAAGATGCCGTACAATCACTCCTTTTGTCATGATTCCCCGGCTGTCAAACTCCGGCTTTCCTCTCTGCCTTACCATCTCTTCGATTGCCGCCATAGCAATATCCGGATAATCTTCCGCCCCCGAATACCGGCCGGCAACCGCTCCGCTCCAGTATTTGAAATCCGGCAGATAAACGTCCGCCAATCCTTCCAGCTCTTTTAAAGATTCCACACATTCATAGCCGCTGCTGTTATACACTACCGGAATATGAAGCCCCTGCCTCTTTGCCAGCTTAAGAGCCTTTCTAATCTGCGGCAGGAAATGAGTCGGCGTAACCAGATTGATATTATTCGCCTTCTTCTCCTGCAGTTCCAGAAATAGTTCCGCCAAACGCTCCTCTGTAATCTTCTTCCCTGTCCGGCTCCTCGACAATGCATAGTTCTGACAGTAAACGCACCGCAGATTACATCCGGTAAAAAATACCGTTCCGGAACCTTCCCTGCCGGAAATACATGGTTCTTCCCACATATGCAGCGCCGCCCTTGCGGCGCGCAGCTCCTCCGTCTCCCGGCAGATTCCTGTCTTCCCGTTCTTCCTGTCCGCGCCGCATCTGCGCGGGCATAACATACAGCCCTCCATCCTACTTCCTGCAGTACTTTTTCATATATATTACGCTGCCAGCTAACGCCAGAACTACAATAACCAGATACATGCCAAAGCCTGCCTGTGTATTGACTTTATGACTGACAGCCGACGCCGCCCCAATGATTAGAAATGCAATCCCAAATCCCTTTTGAGCCTTATTCATATCATATTCTTTATTGCGCTCCGGCGCGTTCTTATCCTCTAACAACTTCCCGCCTTTCCCCAGCAGCATAAGGATTCCAACCACCAGACATCCTGCTGTCAGCGCCAAATCAATTGCTCCCATTTTCTCCCTCCATTCACGTCAAACCATATCTCTCATTTACAGTAGTATCATACCACAATCCATCCAAGTTGTCAGTGATTAAAAAATATAACACCTTTTCCCCCTTCATCACAATTTTTTTATGAAATATGACAAAATTACAGAGCGCGCTCTAAAAAATCTTGCATTCTGATTTTCCGAGGAGTATGATAAGAACGTGATTTTAATACTTTATCACACCACAGTAACAAGAAGGAGGCCATTCTATATGACCGGATTCAAACTATTCGAGCAGCTGCTTGATTCTTATCAATCCAGTTACGATATAGCGAAACCCTTTGATATCAACGGGGATATCTATGACGCGTATGCAAGTTTCCATGTAACCAGTGCCAAGTATGTCCTTATGAAAAATGCGGAACTTTGGCGGGCGAATTGT